>JAUNTR010000004.1:0-4657 GCA_030538575.1 Cruoricaptor ignavus
CCCCTTAAAATTCTGTTTGCGAAAATAACAATAATTTTTGAAATAATAATGCAATTTATTAAAAATATTTTCGGCTCAAAATTTCTTATCAAATTTAAGGACTAATAAGCGTGATTGGAGGAATCCACGAAATAATAATTTTCTCCATCTTTCGTAACCTCAAAAAGCCTTGCCAACTTCCAACTAAAATTTCTTTTAATATCCGAATATTCAAATGGGATTATTGCTTCTCCACGAATATTAATTACTCCAAAACGATTGTTTGCCACTGCAATAATCATCGGGTTTTGCAAATCGTCGCCTTCCAAAATATGCAAATATTCATATTGCGGATAGACAACATATTGTCGATAATCGTTCTCGTTTTCAAACTTTTCTCGCTCTACAATTCCGTAATAACCTTGCCTTATATAAGAATGAAATTTCTGTTGTTTGTACTCGAACGGGCATTTCGCCAAATCTGCATCTTTGTACTTATAAACCCTTTTCCCTTGCTTGTTTATCCTATAATCTTCGCCATCCAAACGAACCGATGCAAAGTCCGAAGTTCCAAATTTTCGCACCAATTCGTTGGTAGAATTTTGCAGATTACAATCTTCAGCAAAGAAACCTACATTGCTATAAATATTAGGAATCAATAGTTTTCCTTTTTGATTGATGAAACCAAATTTACCTTCTTTTTTCTGTGGAATCAAATCAGGAACGGAGTCATTTATCTTTTTTAAATCTAAAGCTTGAATATTGGAAATCTGATATTTACGAGATTGATTTTGTCCTACACGTTTAGTTTGTGCAAATACAAAAACAGCCATAAAAACGAATAAAGCAATTAATTTTCTTTTCATAAAATACAACATTGCAAAATAGTTGCCAAAAATAAATATTTTTTATCAAATTCATTTTATCTGAAAAATAGATTTACGTTATATTATTTATAAATATTCTAAATTATATTCGCTCATTTCACGCTTATTTTTTTGTAATTTTGGAAATTAATAAAAATGGTCTAATCAAAAAAAACATAAACGTATGACTTTTGACATTGATATGATTAAAAAAGTGTACGAGCGTTACCCCGAAAGAATTGCGAAAGCAAGAGAAATCGTAGGAAAACCGCTGACACTTTCAGAAAAAATTCTTTATACCCACCTTTGGGAAGGAAACGCAACCGAAGCCTACCAAAGAGGTAATTCTTATGTAGATTTCGCACCAGACAGAGTTGCAATGCAAGATGCTACGGCACAAATGGCTCTATTGCAATTTATGCAAGCTGGGAAAGCCAAAGTTGCTGTACCTTCTACCGCACACGCCGATCACCTTATCCAAGCGAGAGTTGGTGCAGAAGCGGATTTGCAAGAAGGAATTAATAAAAACTCCGAAGTTTTCAATTTCCTAAGTTCCGTTTGCGACAAATACGGCATTGGTTTTTGGAAACCAGGAGCAGGGATTATTCACCAAGTTGTTTTAGAAAATTATGCATTTCCGGGAGGAATGATGATTGGAACCGATTCTCATACCGTAAACGCAGGAGGTCTTGGTATGGTTGCCATCGGGGTTGGTGGTGCAGATGCCGTAGATGTAATGGCAGGAATGCCTTGGGAACTGAAAATGCCAAAACTAATCGGTGTAAAACTTACAGGTAAACTAAATGGTTGGACGGCTCCAAAAGACGTTATCCTAAAAGTTGCAGGTATTCTTACCGTAAAAGGCGGAACAGGTTGTATTGTAGAATATTTTGGCGAAGGAGCAGAAAATCTTTCAGCAACAGGAAAAGGAACTATTTGTAATATGGGAGCAGAAGTTGGTGCAACAACTTCTACTTTTGGCTACGATGATTCTATGAGAAGATATTTGGCTGCAACAGGCAGACAAGAAGTGGTAGATGCTGCTGATAAAATTGCAGAACACCTGACAGGTGATGCAGAAGTTTACACCAATCCTGAACAATATTTCGACCAAGTGATTGAAATAAATCTTGATGAACTTACACCACATCTCAACGGACCATTCACTCCGGATTTGGCAACTCCTGTTGCAGAATTTAGAGAAAAAGCCGAAGCCAACGGTTGGCCATTAGAAGTAGAATGGGCATTGATTGGTTCTTGTACCAATTCATCTTACGAAGACCTTTCCAGAGCGGCTTCTATCGTGGAAGATGCTGTTGCAAAAGGTGTGAAACCAAAAGCAATTTTAGGAATTAACCCTGGTTCGGAACAAGTGAAATTCACAGCAGAAAGAGATGGTTTCTTGGATTCTTTCAGAAAATTTGAAAATGCAAGAATCTTTACCAATGCTTGCGGACCTTGTATCGGACAATGGGACAGAGAAGGTGCAGATAAAGGCGAGAAAAACTCTATCATACATTCCTTCAACAGAAACTTTGCAAAAAGAGCCGACGGAAACCCAAACACTCACGCTTTCGTAGCTTCTCCTGAAATGGTTGCTGCTGTTGCAATTTCAGGAAGATTAGATTTCAACCCGATTTCTGATACTTTGACCAACGAAAATGGGGAGCAAGTAAAATTAGACGAGCCAAAAGGTTCGGAACTTCCTGCAAAAGGATTTGATGTAGATGATAATGGTTACCAAGCTCCTTCCGAAGATGGTTCAGCCGTTCAGGTTATTGTAAGCCCAACTTCCGACAGATTACAACTTCTTGAGCCTTTCCAACCTTGGGATGGCAAAAATATAGATGGCGCAAAGGTTTTAATTAAAGCCTTCGGAAAATGTACAACCGACCATATTTCTATGGCTGGCCCTTGGTTGAAATACAGGGGGCATTTGGACAACATCTCCAACAATATGTTGATTGGTGCTGTAAATGCTTATAATATGGAAACCAACAAAGTTAAAAATGAACTGACTGGCGAATATGGTGAAGTACCCGCAGTTGCAAGAGCCTACAAAGCAGCAGGAGTTCCTTCGATTGTTGTTGGTGATGAAAACTATGGTGAAGGTTCATCCAGAGAACATGCTGCAATGGAGCCAAGACATCTTGGTGTGAGAGCCGTTTTGGTAAAATCTTTCGCAAGAATACACGAAACGAATTTGAAGAAACAAGGAATGCTTGGACTTACGTTTGCCGATAAATCCGACTACGATAAAATCCAAGAAGATGACACGGTTAATTTCCTTGATTTAGACCAATTCGCACCTGGAAAACCATTGACATTGGAGTTTATTCACGCTGATGGAAGCAAAGATATTGTTATTGCAAACCACACTTACAACGAGCAACAAATCGGTTGGTTCAAAGCAGGTTCTGCATTAAATCTAATTGCTGAGGAAGCGAAGAATTCGTAATATTAAACCTTCAAGGTTTTGAAAACCTTGAAGGTTTCTGATAATTGAAACCGTTCAGAAATGAGCGGTTTTTTTTGTTGAAATTCAGGTATATTTTTCTTGCGTTGTAACATTCTCATTTTATTTAAGTCTAATTAATTGAATAGATTGTAAACTATGAAACTAAAAAAACTACTGATTGCTGCTGTGTTTCTAAATGTAGGTTTTATCTTTTCTCAAGAAAAACCAAAAACCGAAAAGGAAACCAATATAGAAGCCGTTACCGTAACCAAAGTAAAAAAAGCGGTGGAGCAAAAAGCCGACAGAACGATTTTCGATTTCTCGGAGCAACCTCACCTGAATAGCGGAACGGTAATGGAAGGCGTAAAAAAACTACCCGGATTGGTTGTAACAGATATTGCAGGAATGATGTACCAAGGCAAAATGCTGGATGTGTATATGGATGGCAGACCGCTAAATATATCGAGCAACGAACTGAACGGTTTCTTAGAAGGTATGCCTGCCAACTCGGTAGAACGTATAGAAATCATTACGCAACCCGGAGCAGAATTTCCTGCAACATCAGGTGGAGCAATCCTAAACATCATCACTTCTAAAACTGCAAGAAATTATCTTTCCGCAACATATTCAGGAAATTATAGCTTTACAAATTATGATAAATTGAGACAAAGAACCAACAATTCTTTAAGCCTAAATTCCCGAAACCAATGGTTTGCTTGGCAACTAAATATCGGGCAAAACTATCGAGAAGGAATGATGAACGGAAATATAGATGACCTTTCGCAAACCTTTACAGATTCCTTCCGAAGAGGTTATTTTGCAAAAGCAGGCGTAACTTTTGAATTGGGAGAAGATCGCCTTTTGCTGAATTACGATATTTACCATAATAACAATGACAATCGAACATTAAGTAGAGGAATATTCAACGGAACGGCTTTTCGTACCGATGATTTGGCGAATACTTTGAATGTGAGAAATGAAGCCGTTGCAACTTACCAAAAACGCTTCGCTGATAAAAATAAAAAACTCGATTTTAAAGTCATTTATACCAATGCCAATTCGGATTTCGAGCAAGATAATTTGGACATTCAACAGACTATTTTGCAAAACGAATCTAACCTGAAAAATATTACCTTTCGTATAGATTATTCGCAACCCATAAAAATCTTGGATGAAGGTAAAATAAGTTTTGGCGGATTATACGAAAAACAAAATTTTGAAACGTATAACAAAGGCATCCAAAACTTGGATTATCAAAGGCTAACCGCTTCATCTTATGCAGAAATCCAAGCAAAATTAAAACAATTCGATTTCACACTTGGAACACGAGCGGAAGATTACGACATCTCGGGAA
>JAUNTR010000004.1:4757-20433 GCA_030538575.1 Cruoricaptor ignavus
GATTACGACATCTCGGGAACGGCGGAAAATACAGCATTGTCTTCATTCAAAAAATTCAAATTATTTCCTAATGCAAGCGTGCAATATAGTATTATGCCACAGGTTTATTTTGCTTTGAATTACAATAAAAAAATCAATTTGCCAAGCATCTCTGCCCTCAACCCCAATAATACGACTTACCAAAATCCGAACTCCATTGCTACGGGAAACCCGAATTTGCAACCAACGATTTTTGATAATTACGAAGCCAAGATTTCCGCATTCGATTATGCATTTATAGGTTATAGCATCAGCCGCTCGCAAAACCGTTTTACACAATTGGTTACCAGAAATGGCGATGTAATTACGAACCAGCAAATTAATATTCCTGAAATGAACATTCGTAATTTCAATCTCGGATTGCCAATTCCGTTTATGATTTTCAGCAAACCGTTGAGCGAGATTATGAAATTTAATTTTAATCCTGATAAGATTAATTTCTTGTACATTTATGCAGCGAACCAAAAACACATTATCCCAAATTTGGACACCAATGCATTTTGGATGTTCAATATTATGTCGCAAATTATTCTTCCGAAAGATATAAAACTTACGGCAAACTATTTTTATTTACAGCGTAATGCAAGCTATTTTTATTTCGTTTCCGAAAAGCCTATTGGTAATACTTTGGACATCACGCTTTCCAAAAAATTTATGAAAGATAGATTAAGTGTTTCTGTGTTTGCCAACGATATTTTTAATGGTCAAAAAATGGCATTTCGCTCCACAGAATTACCTTATGTAAGATTGAGTAATAAATTCGACAGCCGAAATTTTGGTTTCTCGCTAAACTATAAAATACCAACCAGAAACAAACTTGCCAAAGAAGCACCGAATATGCTGAATCAGGAGAAAAAAGAAGATTCAGGGCTTATTAATCAAGGACAGTAGAAGTGATTTTAATTAAGAAAATGAATCCTCGCACGCACGCCAAACCGCATCATTTTGCGGAACGGGTGCTGTAATTTCCAAATATTCTTTGGTTACAGGATGTGTAAATTGTAGTTTTCTGGCGTGTAAATTAATTCCATCATCGGGGTTAGAACGTGGCGAACCATACTTTAAATCGCCTTTTATCGGAACGCCTGTTTTGGAAAGCTGAGCACGAATTTGATGGTGTCGTCCTGTTTCCAAATCTATTTCGAGAAGAAGATAATTGTCTAATGTTTTTAGTAAATGATAAGTTAGGATAGCTTCTTTTGCTCCGTCGGTTACTTTTGGGAAAACAATCGCTTTGTTGTTTTTTTCGTTTTTCTTTAAATAATGAACCAAGCGTTGCGACTGCGGAATCATTTCCTTAATTGTAATTGCCCAATAGGTTTTCTTTATTTCTCGATTTTTTACCATTTGGGTTAAGCGAGAAAGAGCTTTGGAAGTTTTGGCGTAAATAACCAATCCCGAAGTTGGGCGGTCAATCCGATGAACTAAACCCAAAAATACGTTCCCAGGTTTTTCATCTCTTATTTTAATATATTTTTTAATGGATTCCAGCAGAGATTCATCGCCTGTTTTATCGCCTTGCACCAATTGTCCCACTTTTTTATTTATGATTAAAAGATGGTTGTCTTCATATACAATTTGTTCTGCGATTTCCGAATTTTTCAGTGGACGTTGCCCTCTCTGTTTTTCCATAAATAATGGCTTGCTTATCTCCTCGGTCTATTAAAAAACGAAATAATAACTCCCGCAAAAAGCCCAATAGTTTTTACGGAACTGTAAGAACTCCCTTGCGGAAAAAACGCTCCTGTAATACAAAATAATGCAGCGACATACATTGCATACATCATATTTTTATTTGCCAACATTGGAGCCATCAGTAGGAAACTTCCTCCTATTAAAACATAGAAAATTGTATTGTACAGCAAATCATTGATTTCGGGGGAAAATAAATTGAGCCAACCTGCTGCAATACAAATTAGTGCAGCAATAGATAATACGCCTTGTATGGTTCTGGTATCTTTCATTTTTAGTATTTTTCGTTTTCATTTGGGAAATCTCCCGACTTCACATCGTTTACATATTGCGAAATAGCTCCTGTAATTTCGGAATACAAATCGAGGTATCTTCTTAGGAATTTTGGCGAAAACCCTTTGTTCATTCCCACCATATCGTGATAAACCAAAACTTGCCCATCGCAATCAGATCCTGCACCAATCCCGATAGTTGGGATAGAAATACTCTCAGAAACTTGCTTTGCCAAGACTGCCGGGATTTTTTCTAAAACCAAAGCAAAACAACCCAATTCCTCCAAAAGTTTGGCATCGGCAATTAATTTTTCTGCTTCGGCGTTTTCCTTAGCTCTAACTTTGTAAGTCCCGAATTGATAGATAGATTGTGGCGTAAGTCCCAAATGTCCCATCACAGGAATTCCTGCATTTACAATTTTCTTTACAGATTTTTTTATTTCCTCTCCACCTTCTATTTTTATGGCGTGTGCTCCGCCCTCTTTCATCATTCTCACAGCAGAATCCAATGCGATGTCGGGATTGCTTTGGTAACTTCCAAAAGGCAAATCGGCAACTATCAAAGCCCGATCTACACCACGCACTACGCACTGCGTATGATAAATCATTTGGTCCAAAGTAATTGGGAGTGTGGTTTCGTGTCCTGCCATTACGTTGGCTGCAGAATCGCCAACCAAGATTGCATCTATTCCACCTGCATCTACCATTTTTGCAGTAGTAAAATCATACGCTGTAATCATAGAAATTTTTTCCTTATCGAATTTCATTTTTCGTAAGGTTTCTGTGGTTACTTTTTTTATTTCGCTGTGTACAGACATTTTAATTAAAATTTACTGATTTTGAGTTTTGGATTTTGAGTTTCAGGTTCAAGGTTTCGGGTTCAAGGTTTCAAGCTCAATTCTTGATTCTTGGCTCGTGCATCTTGATTCTTACATCTTGATTCTTAACTCTAAACAACAACGTGTCCTAACTTAATCAATTTTTCGTGATTAAGGATTTTAATATTTCGCCCTTCTGTTTCTATTAAATCATCGTGTTTAAATTCAGAGATTAACCTAATAGCACTTTCTGTAGCCGTTCCTATTAGGTTGGCAATTTCCTCTCTCGTCAAAGAAATTTTAATAAAACCTTCTGGGTCTGTTCCCAGTTTTTGTTCTAATAAAAGTAGGATTTCCGCCAATCTTTCTCTCACTGTTTTTTGTGCTAAAAATGTAATGGTGTTGGAGGATTCTCCTAATTCGTAAGCGAATTTTTGGAGCATTGCAAAAGATAATTTTGGGTCCACTTCCAACAGATGCAAAAACACATCACCTGGCACGAAGCTAACTTCTACATCGGACATTGCTTCTGCCTTTGCTTGAAATTTTTCACCAATCAAAAGCGAACGATAACCGATAAGGTCGCCTTCTTTTATAAATCTAAGGATTTGGTCTTTGCCATAAACTCCGGATTTGGATAACTTTACCGTACCTTTTGTTATGAAGTAAATCCCATTGGCATTCTCGTTTTCATCGAAAATATGTTCGCCTTTACGAAAAAAAACTTGTCTTTTTGCTTGGATATATTTCTCGTAATCTTGCGGTGAAAGGCTTTCTTTAAAGGAACTTTCATTAAATACATTCAGCAGATTCTTCTCTATTAATTCCTGTTTTTCTATAGACATATCTATGATATTTATCAGCAAAAATAGAACATTTTAAATTTAATTTCAAAGTTTTTTATCATATTTTTGCAAGCAATCTAAAAAAATACCGTGGCGAATACCTGTTTTCATTGTGGACAACCTACTGATAAAGAGGTCATCAACTTCGATGACAAGGCTTTTTGCTGCTCGGGTTGCAAGTCGGTTTACGAAATCCTGAATATGAATAATTTGGGAAATTTCTACGAGCTGAATAAAAGTTCGGGAATTCGCCCCGATGATAATCTTTCGCAATTCGATTATTTAGATACGCCAGAAATTTTCGATAAAGTTACAGATTTCTCCGAAGGAAATACAACTTTGGTTACTTTCAAAATTCCTGTAATCCATTGTTCATCGTGTATTTGGCTGTTAGAAAGTTTGCAAACACTGAACCCGAATATCCGATATTCGCAAGTTCATTTCACGAGAAAAACGCTGCAAGTTTCCTTTAATCATAATGAATTAAAGTTGAGCGAACTTGCAAAATTCCTTACGAATTTAGGTTACAAGCCCGTCATCAACTTAGAAACCGCCGACCGAAAAGAGGAGGATATGGATAAAACGCTCCTTATAAAATTGGCGATTGCAGGTTTTGCATTTGGCAACGGAATGTTTTTCAGCTATCCCGAATACGCAGAAATCCTGATGGGAACTACGGATATTTGGATGGAAAAGTACAAACATCTTTTCCGTTTTATTATGTTTTTGTTGGCAACTCCTGTGGTATTTTATTCCGCTTCGGATTATTATAAATCGGCATGGTTTGGACTGAAAAATAAAATTGTAAATATAGATGTCCCGATTGTTTTGGGAATTTTGGTTCTCTACGGAAGAAGCATCTACGAAGCGATTACCGATTATGGACCGGGATATTTCGATACACTTTGCGGTTTGCTTTTCTTTATGCTTTTAGGGAAATTTTTCCAAAAGAGGACGTACAGTTCGCTTTCCTATGATAGAGATTACAAATCTTTTTACCCGATTGCTGTAACCAAAGTAGATTTTGAAGGAAAGCAAAACAATATCCTTCTTTCTGAGTTGAAAGTTGGAGACAGAATTATGGTTCGCAACCAAGAGATTATTCCCGTAGATGCTATTTTGATACAAGGCGATGGAAATATCGATAATAGCTTTATAACAGGAGAAAGTGCGACTATTAATAAAAAACCGGGAGATAAAATTTTTGCAGGTGGCAAACAAATCGGTTCTGTTTTGGAATTGGAAGTGATAAAAAATGTGGACCAAAGTTATCTGACCCAACTTTGGAACAAAGAAGCCTTCAAAAAACACGAAACAGGATTGGATAATCTGACCAACCAAATTAGCAAATACTTCACATTCATCATTTTAGGAATTACATTATTGGCAGGAATTTATTGGAGCAGAATAGATTTCGAGAAGATGTTCCAAGTAGTTTCTGCAATTCTTATCGTGGCTTGCCCTTGTGCATTGGCACTTTCCGCTCCGTTTACTTTTGGGCATATTATGAGGATTTTGGGTCGGAATAAATTTTATGTAAAAGATACACTTACCGTAGAAAAACTCTCTAAAATTGATACTTTGGTTTTCGATAAAACAGGAACAATTACACACAGCAAAAAATCGAATATAAAATATAATGGAGAAAATCTTACGGATTTTGATTTGGAAAACATCAAAACTTTACTAAAAAACTCCAATCATCCTCTGTCTAAATCTCTATACGATTTTATAAATGTAGAAGACCATTACTTCCCTGTGGAAGATTTTGCCGACACTCCCGGGAAAGGCTATACGGCAAGCGTAAGAAATCACCAATACAAAATTGGTTCTGCAAGCTACAACAACCAAAAAGCCGAAAATTTGGAAACGGCAGTTTACATCAGCAAAGACGATGTTTTTTTAGGAAAATATATTTTTAAAAATGAATATCGGGAACGTTTGTCGAATTTATTTCATTCATTAAAACATTATCGCACTTATATATTAAGTGGTGATAACGAGTCTGAAAAAGAACAACTGAAAACTATTGCACCGAATATTTCGGAAATGGCTTTCAACCAAGACCCTGAAAGCAAACTGAACTATGTAAAAAAACTACAAGATAAAGGACTAAAAGTAGCAATGCTGGGCGATGGACTGAACGATGCAGGAGCTTTGAAACAAAGTAATGTGGGAATTGCTGTTGCAGATGATGCTAACGCTTTCACGCCATCTTCGGATGTGATTATGAGTGGAGAAAAAGTTTCGGATTTGCATAAATATTTCGCTCTGAGCAAAGATGCGATTTCTATTGTGAAAATAACTTTTGGTATCAGTCTTTTGTATAATGTAATTGGGCTTACTATTGCAGTTTTGGGATATATGTCGCCTTTGGTTGCAGCAATCCTTATGCCGATTAGCTCGATAAGTGTGGTAACCTTTACCTCTATCGCTACTTGGATTATTGGGCGTAAGTATTTCAAAATGAGGAAGAAATAAGGTTTTAGTTTATTTAGAAATATTATAAATTAACAAATTTTAACAGATACTGACGAATGTCATAATTTTTAATTAAATTTGAAAAAAATTATAATTTAATTTTGCTTGCGATGGATTTACTATATCTGATGATTATTTGTAGCGTATCATTGGCGGTTGTTTTCCTCATTATTTTCATCATCAATGCCAAGAAAGGGCAATTTGAAGATGACGAATCCCCGGCAGTTAGGATTTTATTTGATGATGAAATAAAAGATACAGATAACGAAAAAGAAGAAGAAGAAGAAAAAAGTAATTAGTAATATATATGGAAACACAAAAGTTTAGTTATGACAACAGCATTGTGCGAGCATTCCTTTATGCTACCGTAATATTCGGTGTCGTAGGATTTTTGCTTGGGCTTACAGCCGCATTAATGCTTTTCTATCCTGAGTTACCCGAATTCTTTTTTGGTACGGACGACCCTACCATAAAAAGTTTAGCCGCTGGTAATATCGAGGGATTAATCAACACCAATGGTGCTTTCGGGTTCGGTAGAATTCGTATGTTGCACACCAGTGCGGTAATCTTCGCATTCGTAGGGAACTGTATCTTTGCAGGTATCTACTACTCTATGCAGAGATTGCTGAAAACCAGAATGTTTAGCGATGTGCTATCTTGGTTGCATTTTTGGCTATGGCAAATTATGATTGTTGCTGTGGTTATCACGTTCTTTATGGGTATTAATACTTCTAAGGAATATGCAGAACACGAATGGCCAATCGACATTCTTATCGCTGTAACGTGGGTTGTTTTTGGTATCAATATGTTTGGTACAATTGCAAAAAGAAGAGTACGCCATTTGTACGTGGCAATTTGGTTCTATATCGGAACTTGGATTGCTGTAACGATGTTGCACATCTTCAATAATTTAGAAGTTCCTCTATCTTTCACAGGATGGAAATCTTACTCCGCTTATGCTGGTGTGAAAGATGCTTTGGTACAATGGTGGTACGGTCATAATGCTGTGGCATTCTTCCTTACAACGCCAGTACTTGGTTTGATGTATTATTTCTTGCCAAAAGCAGCAGATAGACCTGTATTTTCTTACAAGCTATCTATCATCCACTTCTGGTCATTAATCTTCATCTACATTTGGGCAGGACCTCACCACTTGGTTTACACAGCATTACCAGGTTGGACTCAGGCTTTGGGAACAGGGTTCTCTATCATGCTTATTGCACCATCTTGGGGAGGTATGCTTAATGGTCTATTAACATTAAGAGGTGCTTGGGACAAAGTAAGAGAAGATCCAATCCTGAAATTCTTCGTTGTAGCTGTTACTTGCTACGGTATGGCAACTTTTGAAGGACCGCTTTTAGCAACCAAAACACTTAATAAAATTGGACACTATACCGACTGGGTAATTGGACACGTACACGTTGGTGCATTGGGTTGGAACGGATTCATCGCATTTGGTATGATTTACTATCTACTACCAATTATGTGGAGAACCAAACTATGGTCGCCAAAATTGGCTAACTGGCATTTCTGGTTAGGAACATTAGGTATTATTTTCTACGCTGTTCCTTTGTACATCGCAGGATTTACACAAGGATTGATGTGGAAACAATTTAACCCAGATGGTACATTAGTTTGGAAAAACTGGTTAGATACGGTAACTGCAATTATCCCATATTACATTATGAGATTTGTAGGTGGTATCTTGTACATCGCAGGGTCTTTACTAATGGTTGTGAATGTAATTGCAACTATAAGAAAAGGTTCTTTCCAAAAAGATGTTCCTGCAGAAGCACCTGCATTGGCTGATATTGGTAGTGCAAGAAAAGAAGGCGAAGGTACTCACCTTTGGTTAGAAAGAATGCCACTTTATCTTTCCGTATTAGCATTTGTTGCTGTAGCTATCGGTGGATTGGTACAAATTGTTCCGACATTAACTGTAAAAGAAAATGTACCTACAATCGCAGCTGTAAAACCATATACACCGTTGGAATTAGAAGGTAGAGATTTGTATATAAGAGAAGGTTGTAACTCTTGCCACTCGCAGATGATTAGACCATTCCGTGATGAGGTTGTAAGATTCAACGGTAAAAATGGACAATACTCGAAAGCTGGTGAGTTTGTGTACGACAGACCATTCCTTTGGGGTTCTAAAAGAACAGGTCCAGACTTGCATAGACAAGGTGGTAAAAACCCAAGCTCTTGGCATTACAAACATATGTATAACCCAAGATCTACTTCCGCAGGTTCTATTATGCCACGTTATCCTTGGCTGATTGCTAACGATTTGGACAGAACCCAAATGGTGGATAAGTTGAACCTAATGAAAGACGTTTTTGATGTACCTTATACCAAAGCTGAAATAGATACAGCTAACGCTTGGGCAGATAACCAAGCCAAGTACATTGTGAACCAAATCTTCTCTGAAGCTGCCGACCTAAAAGAAGCGTATGCACAAAGACCAGCAGGAGAGCTTGAGAAAAAAGAAATCATTGCTCTAATTGCTTATCTGCAAAGATTAGGTACTGATATAAAAACAACTCAAGTACAAACTGCAAGTAATAATTAATAATTCATCAGGAGCATTAGCCGTATGATACCACAAAATGTAAAAGATATTTTATCTAATGAACAGTTTTCAGGACTATTCCAAACTGTTGCATTACTCATCTTTATGATATTCTTTATCGGCTTGGTCATCTATGTTTTTAGCAGACCCAAGAAACATTATAATGATGCAGCTAATGCTCCGTTAGATGATGAGGAAAAAACCTTTAATTTATAAAATTAAACCATCATGAAACAAAGAACCCCTGTATTTGTTAATATACTTGTAATACTTACTCTCCTTTTTGTAGTGTATTACATGTTTGTACAAAACACGTCTTTCCTGTCTTCTCCATATTTCTGGGGAACAGTGGTTATTAGCTGTATTTTAGCATTAATACACAATGCCGTAGGCGATTTGATTGAAAATAACAAGTTCCAAAACCTTAATGCTGAGCAAAAAGCAGAATATTTGGAAGCTAAGAAAAAACCATACTTTAAAGCTCTTTGGGAAAGTGCCTTTAAAAAGCAAGATGCCAAAGAAGAAAAAGACATCCTTATCGACCACGGTTTCGATGGGATTATGGAATTGGACAACCAACTTCCTAAGTGGTGGTTAGGTCTGTTTTGGTTCGGTATCGTTTACTGCGTTATTTATTTGCTTG
The DNA here is from genome assembly GCA_030538575.1 of Cruoricaptor ignavus. GTDB lineage: Bacteria > Bacteroidota > Bacteroidia > Flavobacteriales > Weeksellaceae > JAUNTR01. The sequence continues at coordinate 14,117 of JAUNTR010000004.1, forward strand.
CTTTCTCGTTTACAGATTTTGCACACGCTGATAAAGAATACGATGAGCAATACAAAACCCAAATTGCTTCCGTAGAAGAGTATATGAAAACTGCTCCACAGGCAACATTAGAAACTGCAGTTTATTCTGCCGATAATATTGCAGAAGGTGAAGAAATTTTCAAAACCAATTGCGTATCTTGCCATATGGATGGTGGTAAAGGTGGTATTGGTCCTAACCTTACCGATAACTATTGGATAAACCAATCGGAAAAAACTTTATTCAAAAATATATTCCACGTGGTTTACGATGGTTCGCCTAACAACCAAACCATGGTTGCATTTGGTAAACTGGGAACGCTTAGTGGTAGCGATATAGAAAAAGTTTCTGCTTATCTATACCACATCAACCAAGAGCAAAACCCAATTACACCAGCACAAGGTGGTGCTGCACCACAAGGTGAAGAAGCACACTGGGAACAATAAAACCTATAAACACTCTAATAAAAAAAGCCAATTTTGTGTTGGCTTTTTTTATTCATTATAAATATGGACTTAAAATAAAAGTTAATATTTATAATGAGTAATCTATCTTAAAATCATTAAATTTGTAAAAAAAATAAAATGATCGATAATACAGAATATAATAACGAAGCGAAAGGCGGTCAAGGGCAAGTGCTCGAGCCCGAAACCTTCCGAGATAGTGTAAATACGATGGACCAATCGGGGAAAAGAAAATGGGTTTACCCAAGAAAACCGAAAGGAACTTATACTAATTATCGAGAATTGGCAAGTATTGTTCTTTTAGTCGTACTTTTCGCTATACCTTTCATCAAAATCAATGGAAATCCTTTACTCCTCATCAACATTTTAGATAGAGAGTTTTTCATTTTAGGACAACCGTTTTATCCTCAAGATTTCTTTATTTTAGCACTTGGTGCAATAGCATCTATTGTATTCATCATTCTCTTTACGGTAGTTTTTGGACGAATTTTTTGCGGATGGATTTGCCCACAAACTATTTTTATGGAAATGATTTTCAGAAAAATAGAATACGCTATAGAAGGTGATAGAAATAAACAAATAAAACTGGATAAACAACCTTGGAACTCCGAAAAAATTTGGAAAAGAGGTTTGAAATGGACAGTGTTTGCAATCATTTCCTTAGTCATTACCCACTTTATGTTTATGTATATTGTGGGCTACGAAGAGGTCTTCAAAATAATGAAAGAAGGACCGTTTGAAAATCCTACCAACTTTTTGGTAATGATTATTTTTACGGGTGCATTCTATTTCGTTTTTGCTTGGTTTAGAGAGCAGGTTTGTACTTTAGTTTGCCCTTACGGCAGATTGCAAGGTGTGTTGATTGATAAGCAAACCATCAATGTTTACTACGATTTCAAACGAGGAGAAGGTCGTGCAAAATGGAGAAAAAATGAAGACCGAAAAGCCGCAGGAAAAGGCGATTGTATAGATTGTAACCAATGTGTGGTTGTCTGCCCAACAGGAATAGACATCCGAGATGGACAACAATTGGAATGCGTAAACTGTACCGCTTGTATAGATGCCTGCGACGAAGTAATGGAAAAAGTAGGTTTCCCGAAAGGGCTTATTCGCTACGCTACCGAAGACGAAATAGAGCAGGAAAGACCATTCAAATTTACCAATAGAATGAAAGCCTATACTGTGGTACTTGCGTTTTTGGTAGGATTTTTAGGATTCTTGTTGTACAACAGAGGTAGTATGGAAGCCAAATTTATAAAACCTGCGGGTTCTACATTCTTCGTGAAAGATGGGAAAATAAGCAACATCTACAACTACACTTTCCTGAACAAAACCAACAAAGACAAAACCGTAACGATAAGAGTGATTGAACCACAAAACGGCTCTGTAACGTTTAGCGATACGAATAAGATTTTAATTAAAAAAGACCAAATAACGAAAGGAACTGTAAACGTAAGTTTCCCTGAAAAAGATATAAAATTATCTAAACAAAACGTAACCATAGGCGTTTACGATGAAGATGGGACACTACTCGACAGCTACGAAACCTATTTTGAAGGTCCTTTTAAAATACAATTTTAAAAACTGATTATGTTCAAAAAATTCACTTGGGGACACGGGATTGTCATCGCATTAGCCTCGTTTATGATATTCATTCTTTCTATGATATTTTTCTTTACCAAAAGCTGGCAAAATGCTGAATTGGTTTCCAATAATTATTATGAAGAGGAATTGAATTACCAAGAAGTAATAGATGCTAAAAACAATGCCGATGCTCTTACTGCAAAACCTACATTTGTGCAAAATTCGGCAGGAATTACAATCACGTTTCCTGAGGAAATTGTAATTGATAAAAATACGGTGAACTTCCACCTTTATCGTACAGATGATGCGAAATTGGATGTGGATAAAGATTTGTCCCTAAGTGCAGATAGAAGCATTAATATTCCTGATAAAGTTTTGTTTCCTGGTTCTTATACCTTGAAAATCCGTTGGTACACCAATGACAAACCCTACCAAATAGATTATGATGTATTATGGAAACTGCATTAATTATTTCTGCATTAGGACTTGGCTTTGCATCGGGTTTCCACTGTATTGGGATGTGCGGTCCGATAGCACTTTCTATGGGGCTTACCAAACAGCAAAGCATTAATTATCATCTGCAAAATCTCACTTACAACTTCGGTAGGATTATCACTTATGCCGTGTTAGGAGCATTTTTAGGCATTATCGGTAAAGGATTTCAATTAGCTGGTTTTCAGCAATATCTCACGATTGGGGTTGGTGTTTTATTAATTATTATGGCACTTTTTTCCTTCGGAGGGAAAGATTTCGCATCTAAAATTCCTTTCTTGGCAAAAGCCCTATTTTCCGTGAAAAAATCTTTAGCCAATTTATTACAAAAAGCAGATTTGCGTTCTCGTTTCTTCACTGGGATTTTAAATGGATTTTTGCCTTGCGGTATGGTTTATATGGCTCTTACAGCATCACTCGCAAGCGGTGGAATTTGGCAAAGTGCAATATTTATGGGATTGTTTGGTTTGGGAACTCTGCCCTTTATGTTCGTAGTTGTACTTGCAGGCAATATGATGAGCCAAGCCTTTCGGATAAAAGTTCTGAAAGTTATACCTGTCCTTATGTTAGTCTTAGGCGGACTTTTTATCTTGCGTGGTATGGAATTAGGAATTCCTTATCTTTCTCCAAAAGAACAAGTTTTAAAAATTAATCATAATAACTCGCAAGAGCATCAGCAGGGTAACCACGAAACTTGTCATTAATGAAAATAAAAGCTCCCGAACTTTTTTGATTAAAATAAAGGAGCATACAAGAGCCCATTAATCTGGAAAATTGACGAGTAACAGAAATTTGGAACAAAAATTGTTTAGTTTAGACAAAAATTAAATATTTCGCATTATGAAAATTAATCATATTTTTGGCATTGGTGTAGTATCTTTAGCATTAATTGCGTGTACCACAAATCCTGTTACGGGTAGAAAATCTGTACAGTTGGTAAACAATTCGCAAATTGCAAGTTCTGCCGTGGAGCAATATAGAACGGCACTTTCCAAAGCCAAAGTAATCACAGGAACTACAGCTGCCAACCAAGTGAAAACCGTAGGTCTTCGTTTGCAAAATGCAGCTGCCAACTATTATAAAGCTATCGGTAGAGAGGCAGATTTATCCAGTTTCCAATGGGAATATAATTTGTTGGATGATGCACAAATAAATGCTTGGTGTATGCCTGGTGGAAAAGTGGCTGTATATACAGGAATTTTGCCGATTACAAAAGATGAAAACGGTATGGCTGTCGTTATGGGACACGAGATTTCCCACGCATTGGCTGGTCATGGAAACGAGAGAATCTCGCAAACGATGATTGCACAATATGGTGGAGCAATTTTGGGAGGTTCTATATCCAACAATATGTGGTCGCAAGTATTTTCCCAAGTTTATCCTGTGGGAGCACAAGTTGCATTGCTAAAATACGGAAGAAGCCAAGAGCTGGAAGCTGACCAAATGGGACTTTACATTATGTCTATGGCAGGCTACGACCCAAGAGGTGCACAACCATTTTGGCATAGAATGGAAAGTGCATCTTCGGGAAGCAGACAACCAGAGTTTCTTTCTACACACCCAAGCCCAGAATCCAGAAGGGCAGATATAGAAAAACATTTGCCAAAAGCTTTGGAATATTATAAAGCTGCAGGCGGAAAACTTTAAAAAAATAGAGGTTGGATATTTTTCTGACCTCTAATTTATCTTACTTATAATTCAATTTTATTTATGAAAAATCTATCTTTTATAGGAATTATACTTTTGGCATTGGCATTTTTACTGTATTATATTACGCCTAATTTTTCTTTCATCCGATTGTTTGAACCAATTAGCCTAATGGGGATTTTAGCGGGAATCGGTATTGGACTCATCATCGGTGGAATTGTAGGTTATGTAAGTAAAGGCTCAGCGATAAAGCAAGCCCAAAAACGCAAAGATTTCAAACAACTGCAAAAGGAAAAAGCCGAACTGGAAAAACAAGCCGCAGATTTGGCGAAGCAACAAACAGAAACTTCTTCTACTGAAATAAAAAATTCCCAAGACTAAAAAGACTTGGGATTATTTTTTTAAAATTAAATTCTAAAATTCGTAACCTAAACCAAGCATAATAAGACTTGGTCTGCTATCGTATCTTATCGATTGATAAGAACCTGCTACATTTTCTATAAAGTTTCTTTGGTCTTTCGTAAATGCACCTTCGTATCGGGCATTTAGTATAATTTTATTAATCTTAGCCTGTGCCCCAAACTGATAGCCCAATGTAAATTGGTTTTTGGCTTTCTCAGCAAATCTGCCAGGAGAAGTAAGGTAATCCTCATCTTTCGCAGAGAAATTGTAACTGGCAACTGGTCCTACAAAAGCTCCTAACGTTTTACCTAATATATTAGTTCCCAAAAGTATAGGAACATCTATCCTATTACTTTTTGCTTCCAAAGTTGTATTGGTTACAGGATCGGTAAACTCATTTTTAAAACTGGTATAATACAATTCTGGCATTAGAAAAAGTGAAGACGGTAATTCTATCTTTGCAGAAACCCCAACGTTGAAACCTACATTGTTTTTACCCTTTTCGGAATAAGCGTTGGTAACTGTGCTGCTAATATTTTTCCAAGAAGGAGAATTGGTTGGGAATAGCAAATTGGCTTTCCCCGAAAACGAAACTTGTGCCATCGCAAAACCCGATGCAATAACAAGCAGACTACTGAAAATCTTGTTCATAAAATAATATTCTTTTCGTTAATAAATTCTATATCGTTGTTTTATTAATGGTAAGCAAATGCTTTCTCAATTCTTTAAACAACTCTGAAGAGTAAACGAAATCTATCAGGTTTTTATTGTTCGCTGTAATCACATTGTCTTTGTTGCCTTCCCACTCCAAAACACCATTTTTCAGATAAACAATTTTCTCACCAATGGTGAGGACAGAGTTCATATCGTGGGTATTAATAATCGTTGTGGTATTGTATTCTTTGGTAATTTCTACAATAAGGTCATCAATCACATTCGATGTATAAGGGTCCAATCCCGAGTTGGGTTCATCACAAAAAAGATATTTGGGATTATTAACAATCGCACGGGCAATCGCTACCCTTTTTTGCATTCCGCCCGAAATTTCAGAAGGATATTTTCTTTCGGCATTTTCCAAATGTACCCTTCCCATAACTTCTATCGTTCGTTTTTTCTTTTCCCGAAAAGAAAGATTGGTAAACATATCCAAGGGAAAACTGATATTTTCTTCCACCGTAAGGGAATCGAACAACGCACTGCCTTGGAATACCGTACCAATCTCCGAACGGAGATTTTGTTTCTCATCTCGGCTCATTTTCATAATATCTCTGCCATCAAACAAAATAGTACCACTTGTAGGCTCGTGAACATTGAGAAGGGATTTTAGGAAAACCGTTTTCCCTGAACCACTTTGCCCGATAATCAGGTTGACTTTTCCTGTTTCAAACGTTGTAGAGATGTCTTTTAGAACCTCAAATTCATCAAAACTTTTTTTCAAATTCTTTACTTCAATCATCAGCTTAATATCATTTGAGTTAATAAAAGTTCGGAAATAATAATGAACACCATTGTCCAAACTACCGCTTGGGTGCTTGCTCTACCGACTTCCAAAGAGCCACCTTTTACATTATACCCGAAATAGGCAGGAACTGTTGCTATAATAAATGCAAAAACTATGGTTTTTATAAATGCGTAATAATAGAAAAGATTAGGCATCCACATTTGTATTCCTGTAATGTACTCTGCACTCGTCCAATTCCCCGTAAGTTG
>JAUNTR010000004.1:20533-29432 GCA_030538575.1 Cruoricaptor ignavus
TCCACATTTGTATTCCTGTAATGTACTCTGCACTCGTCCAATTCCCCGTAAGTTGTCCTGCGATATAACCGCCCCAAATCCCAACTACAATACTAAGTGCAATAAGTAGTGGATTGAAAACTACACTCGCTAAAATTTTTGGGAAAATAAGAAAGTTGGCAGAATTAACACCCATAATATCCAATGCATCTATCTGCTCGGAAACTCGCATAGAACCAATGCTGGAAGCAATGTAAGAACCTACTTTCCCTGCGAGAATAAGACTGACAATGGTTGGTGAAAACTCTAAAACCAATACCGCTTTTGTAGCGTAACCCACAAAACTTGGCGGAATGGGAAAGGAAGATGCATCAAAATTATTGAACATTTGTATCGCAACTACGGCTCCCACGAATATAGAGGTAAACACTACAAGACCAAAGGAATTAACACCTAAGTCATTGATTTCCCGCATAAACAACCGCCAAAAAACAGAAGCCTTTTGCGGTCTTTTCAGTGCTTTTCCCAGTAATAGGAAGTACTCTCCTAAAGCTGTAAGAAATTTTCTAATCATACTGCGAAAGTACGCATTTAAAATTTAAAATAATAAATTAAAGTGCATTTTTATCTCCTTGTATTATGAGAATCAAGGTTTTAAAAATAATGACTAAATCTAAACTAAAACTCCAATTCTTTACATAAAAGGAATCTGCCAAAATGCGTTTTCTCATTTGTATATCCATATCTCCGTTATCACCACGCAGTCCGCTTACTTGTGCCAGTCCCGTAATGCCCGGTTTCACCAAACTTCTTACCGTATATCTGCGGATTTTTGGTTTATACAAATTATCTACACTTAGCATATGCGGTCGTGGTCCAACCAAAGACATATCTCCCAATAGAATATTGATGAATTGTGGCAACTCGTCCAAACTGGTTTTCCGTAGAAATTTACCGATTTTGGTAATTCGTTCATCGTTTTTCTTGGTGGTTCTGCAATTAGCTTCATCATTATTCCTCATCGTTCGGAACTTAATGCAACCAAAAATCTCATTGTGAAATCCGTAGCGTTTTTGTACAAAAAACACTGACCCTTTGCTATCTATTTTTATTAATAAAGCAATCAGAGGAAACAGCCAAATCCCAACAAAAAGCAGAAATGCAACAGAAAAAAGAATATCAAAACAACGCTTTGCTATAAAATTCCCCGAGAAATCGAGCGGAAATTTTGCAGGCGTAAGAATCGGTTGAGATTCTATATAACTAAGGTCATACGTGAAAAAATTGTTTTGAGAAATCCTTGGAATTAGCGTAATTTTGATGTTATGATTTTCCGCTTCCTCAAAAATCTGCTGCTCCAACTTTTTATCCAAATTGTTTTCTGTGGGCAAAAAAATGGTGTGTATGCCGTTTTCATTCCAAAACTCTCGTAGCTGAACGATGGTAAAATCAGATTCGAGGAAATCGAAAATCTTGTAACCGTAATCCTTTCTTTCAGAAATAATATTACGCAAAACATCGCTGTTTTTGTTTTCGCAAAGGAACATTACATTTCTGAAATTGATGCCAATCGACCTTAAATATTTTAAGAAAAAAAAGATAACAGATTTTAGGAAAAATATAATAAACGTAATGCTGGTCGCAATCCACATACGGTCGTTTTTTATAAAACCACTTTCTAAAACCCGTGAGAGCAAAAGCCAACCGATTACAAAAAATACAAGATGCGTAAAAACTCGCTCCAAATAATTGGTGTAAGTAATGTTCCGCTGTACGGAATATAGTTTGGTTTTCCCGCTGAGCAAAATCCAAAAAATACACAAAGAAAAGAGTATAATAACATTCTTTTCCTGCTCCAAAATATCAAAACGAGAACTGTTATTTTTCAGATAAAAAAAATAAAATATAGCCGCAAGAACTCCGAGATCTAAAAGCGTAAAAACGAGTTTAAAATATTTGGAAAATCGAAGTCTTTGCATTCTATAAATGATTGAAAGTCTAAATATATAAAATTTTAATGAAACCTAAGGTATATTTAGATATTTATGTGTTTGCACAGAAGCCTGCCATCTTGGATTTGCTAAAATAAAATCGGTAATCTTAGGATACATTTCCTCTCTTTTGCTCCATTCGCTTTGCAAATAGAGTTTGCATTCTGCGGAAACTTTGGTGGCTTGTTCTTCTGCAAATTTAAAATCGTGATTATTGAATACAATGACTTTCAGCTCATTAGCAACTTTATAAATATCAGGCAAAGGCAGTCCTGTTTTCTTTGGCGAAAGCGTAATCCAATCCAAATGCCCACTCATAGGATAAGCTCCCGAAGTTTCTATATGAATAGTGCAACCCAAATCTTTTAATTTTTTGGTTAAAATATCCAAATTCCACATCAGCGGTTCGCCACCTGTAAGCACAATGGTTTTGCAATATTTGGCTGCGGTTTCTGCCACTTCTTCGGCGTTCATTAGCGGATGCAAATCGGGATTCCAACTTTCCTTTACATCGCACCAATGGCAACCGACATCGCAACCGCCCAAACGAATGAAATAGGCGGCTTTCCCAGTATGAGCACCTTCGCCTTGTATGGTATAAAAATGCTCCATCACAGGGAGCATTTTTCCTTCTTGTAATAATATATCTTTTTCTTGCATCGTTTAATCCAAAATTAAAAACTTTGCAAAATTAGGTATTTTAAATTGATTTTCAATCTTTATAAATGGAGTGTTCATAAGCAAGTAAGGTGTTTTTCATCAGCATTGCTCTGGTCATTGGACCAACACCTCCAGGAACGGGAGTTATCCAACTTGCTTTTTTCTCGCAACTTTCAAAATCTACATCTCCTGCCAAATGATAACCTTTTTCGCTATTATCTTCTACTCTCGTAATGCCCACATCTACAATCACTACGCCGTCTTTTACCATATTGCCTTTCAAATATTCGGGAGTTCCCAAAGCTACGATAACAATGTCTGCTTGTTTGGTAAACTCTTCTATATTCTGTGTTCGGCTATGCACCAATGTTACGGTAGAATCGCCAGGATTTCCTTTTCTACTCATCAGAATACTCATTGGTTTTCCTACAATTCTGCTTCGCCCGATGACAACGCAATGTTTCCCTTTGGTTTCGATATTATTACGTTCCAAAAGCGTGATGATTCCGTAAGGTGTTGCAGGCAAAAAGGCATCCATTTCTAAAGCCATTCTCCCGAAATTTTCTGGGTGAAAACCATCTACGTCTTTGGAGGGTTTTATGGCATTAATGATTTTTTCTTGGTTCATTCCCTTTGGTAATGGGAGTTGTACGATGAACCCGTCTAAATCCTTATCGTTATTCAATTTTTCTATTTCTGCTAAAAGTTGCTCTTCGGAAATCGTATCGGGAAACCTTAGTAAAGATGATGTAAAACCAACTTCCTTACAATCTTTCACTTTGCTATTTACATAGGCTTTGCTCGCCCCGTTTTCGCCAACCAAAATAGCCGCCAAATGTGGAGCTCTTTTTCCCGATGCTGTAATTTTTTCTACTTCTTGTTTTATTTCCTGTTTTATTTCGTTGGAGAGTTTTAGTCCGTCTAAAATTTGTGCCATTTCTATTTTTACTTTTTATTAGATTTTAGGTTTAAATATTATTTAATTCAAAATGAAATAAACGATATTATTTATTTTCTTTAAAATAATTAATCAATCCGTTGGTTGAAGAATCGTGGGAGGTTATGGTTTCGTTGTTGTCCAATTCAGGTAAAATTTTTCCTGCCAATACTTTTCCCAATTCCACTCCAAATTGGTCGAAACTGAAAATATTCCAAATCACACCTTGTACAAAAATCTTGTGTTCGTACATCGCAATGAGTTGCCCGAGTGAAAACGGCGTGAGTTCCTTAAACAAAATAGAATTGGTTGGTGTATTCCCGAAAAATACTTTATAATTAAGCAATTTTTCTATTTCCTCTTCGGATTTCGCAGATTTCTGCAATTCTTCTCTCGCTTCTTCTTCGGTTTTACCAAAAGCCAATGCTTCGGTTTGGGCGAAGAAATTTGCCAATAATTTTTCTTGATGATTGCCAACAGCATTGCAAGATTTAGCATAAGCAATAAAATCCGCAGGAATGAGTTCCGTCCCTTGATGAATAAGTTGGTAGAAAGCGTGTTGCCCGTTTGTGCCAGGTTCGCCCCAAATAATCGGACCAGTTTCGTACATTACAAAATCGCCATTTCTGTCCACACATTTGCCGTTGCTTTCCATATCTCCTTGTTGCAAATACGCAGCAAAACGGTCTAAATATTGAGAATATGGCAAAATAGCGTAAGAACTTGCTCCACAGAAATTACGATACCAAATTCCCAAAAGTCCCATTAGGACAGGAATATTTTCGGAAAACTCTGCATTCTGAAAATGTTGGTCGGTATCGTAAGCTCCTTTTAAAAGTTGCTCGAAATTATCGTAACCAACAGCCAAAACTATGCTGAGACCAATCGCACTCCACAGGGAATATCTTCCGCCAACCCAATCCCAAAACTCGAAAATATTTTCCTCTGCAATTCCGAAATTTTTCACGGCATGCGTATTGGTAGAAAGTGCCACGAAATGCTTTGCTACATCTTCTTGGCTTCCCGATTTCAAAAACCAAGATTTTGCAGACTCGGCATTGGTCATCGTTTCTTGCGTGGTAAATGTCTTGGAAGCAATGATGAATAGCGTGGTTTCGGGATTTAAAGTTTTTAAAGTTTCAGCGATATGATTGCCATCTACGTTGGAAACAAAATGTACATTCAGTCGGGTTTTAAAATGTTTCAAAGCTGAGCAAACCATTACAGGCCCTAAATCTGAACCGCCAATTCCAATATTTACAACATCGGTAATTTCTTTGCCCGAAAAACCTTTGTGCTCACCCGAAATTATTTTCTCAGAGAAATTTTTCATTTGGTTGAGAACCGTGCGAATTTGCGGTTTTATGTTTTCGCCATCCACCAAAATTTCTTTGTCCGAAAAATCTCTAAGTGCGGTGTGCAAAACAGCTCTCCCCTCGGTTTCATTAATTTTCTCTCCCGAGAACATTGCAGAAATTGCCGATTTCAAATCGCATTCTTCCGCCAAATCCAAGAGTAGATTTTTGGTTCTTTCATCAATTAAATTTTTAGAATAATCGAATAAAAAGTTATCCTTTTTTACAGAAAATTGATTGAAACGCTCGGGATTGTATTGGAACAAAGTCCTAAGTTCGAAATCGTTTTGTGCAAAATGTTCTTCCAAATTTTGCCAAGCATTGGTAAGTTCGGGATTTATTTTCGGTAACATATTTTGTTGTTTTTTAGAATTAATTTTAAGTTACAAAAATAAGGAAAATAAAAACCTCCGAAAAAATCCGAAGGTTGTGTTTTTGTTAAATATGATTTTTGTTGGTTTATCTTGCTGTTTTCTTAGCTTTCTATTGCCAATTCTATCACTTCACTCATTCTATTTACATAATTAATGGTGAGGTTTTTCAGATAATCTTGTTTTATTTCTTCCACATCTTTTCGGTTGGCTTCGCAGAGAATCACTTCTTTTATTCCCGCTCTGGTTGCTGCGAGCAGTTTCTCCTTAATTCCACCAACGGGAAGCACTTTCCCACGAAGGGTAATCTCGCCTGTCATTGCTAAATGTGGTTTCACTTTTTTATTTTTGAAACTGGATACCATAGATGTTAGCATTGCAATCCCTGCACTTGGTCCATCTTTCGGAGTTGCACCTTCGGGAACGTGTACGTGGATATTGTTGTTTTCTATTTCCTCTTTGGGAATCCCGAATTCTTGGTGTTTTGCTTTTATATATTCCAATGCAATTGTGGCACTTTCTTTCATTACATTTCCGAGATTTCCCGTCATCGTAAGATGTCCTTTTCCAGAACTCAGCAAACTTTCTATAAACAAAATATCGCCTCCTACGGATGTCCAAGCCAAACCTGTTACAACACCTGGAACGCTTGTAATTTCGGAGATATTTTTCGGTCTTGGAACACCCAAAATGGCATCAATATCATTAATGGAAATTTTGGCATTATAATCTTTTTCCATAGCGATTTGCAAAGCGACCCATCTGGCAATTGCGGCAATTCTTTTCTCCAAAGTTCTTACGCCACTTTCAGAGGTATGAGCATCTATAATGTGTTTCAATTCGGCATTTCCAAGTCGGAAGGATTTTGTATTTAATCCGTTTTCCAATAATTGTTTTTTGATGAGATGTCTTTTGGCAATTTCTATTTTTTCCTCCAAAGTATAACCTGCGATTTGTATGATTTCCATTCTATCTAAAAGCGGACTTTGTATGGTGGAAAGCGTGTTTGCCGTAGCAATAAACATTACTTTGGAAAGGTCGTAACCCAACTCCAAATAATTGTCGTAGAAACTATGATTTTGCTCAGGGTCAAGGACTTCCAACAATGCAGAACTTGGATCGCCGTGTACGCCTTGTCCTATTTTATCTATCTCATCTAAAACGATGACAGGGTTAGACGTTCCCGATTTTTTTATGCTTTGCAAAATTCGTCCTGCCATTGCACCGATATAGGTTTTTCGGTGTCCTCTTATTTCGCTTTCATCGTGCAAACCACCGAAGGAAACCCGCACATATTTTCGCCCGAGAGCATTGGCAATGGATTTCCCGAGAGAAGTTTTCCCAACTCCCGGAGGACCAACCAAGCACAAAATCGGCGATTTCATATTATCTTTAAGTTTAAGAACTGCAATATGTTCCAGTATTCTTTTCTTAATATCTTCTAAACCGAAATGTTCTTTATCCAGCGTTTTTTCGGCTTTTATAATATCAAAAATATCTTTGGAATAATTTTCCCAAGGCAAATCTGTAAAGAAATCCAAATAATTTCTCTGCACATTGTAATCGGGCGAGTTGCTGTGTTGCCTTTGCAGGCGGTTCAATTCTTTTTCAAAATATTGTTCTACCTCGTCATTCCATTTTATTTTTTTTGCTTTTTCCCTCAACTCATCCACATCAGATTCCGCTCCTCCACCGAGTTCCTCTTGTATGGTTTTTATTTGTTGATTAAGGAAATATTCACGCTGTTGCTTATCCAAATCCTTAGATGTTTTTTGATGAATTTGGTTACGCAATTCCAATTTCTTCAAATCTCCTGAAAGGATTTCATAGAGTTTTTCTGCACGTTTCAGATAATTTTTTTCCTCCAACAAAGATTGTTTTATCGCAAATGGCATACTGGCATTGGTGCAGATAAAATTGAGTAAATCATCGGGATTATTCATATTTTGCAAAGCGAAACTTGCCGCATTGGGAATTTGCGGGTCGAGGCGAATTATCTTCTCGGAAATCACTTTTATATTTTCCATAGTCGCCTCGTACTCATTATTATCCTTAGCTTTTGTATCTTTTATTTTGGTAATTTCAGCTTTGAAATAAGGCTCTTTGTCAACCCATTTTTTTATTTTGAATTTTTGTAAACCTTGTGTAATCGCCGTAATATTTCCTTCGGGCAGATTAATGATTTTCACAATTCGGGCAAGCGTTCCTATGCTGTACAAATCGCTTTCTTCGGGAGATTCTACATCGGCATTTTTCTGGCTGATAATCCCAATAATATCGCCTTTCTTTTGGGCTTCTTTCAATAGGTTTTTACTTTGCTCTCTACCTGCTGTAATGGGAATAATAACTTTGGGAAACATTACCATATTTCTTACAGGCAAAATCGGGAAAACGCTCTGTTGGTCGTTGTTTTTTTTGTTTTCAGGTTCAGAGAAATCTATATTTTCTGCAACGATGCTGAAATTTCCTTCTAACATATCTCCGAAATCAAGGTCTTCAAATTCTATCATAATATAAGAAATGACAAATTGTCATATTTTTAAAAATCAATAAACTCGACAGTTTGTGCTATTCTTAGCAAACTGCCGTATTATAAGTTGTAATCTGTAAAAACTCAATTCTTGTGCCAAGCTAATCATTAAAAAAGATGTGGACAATCTTGCAGTTTTTGGAAATAAAAAATGACGAGGAAGAAAAATTGCGGTTAAATTTTTCTAATATCTTAAAAATGTGTATTTTCGCAGACTGATAAAAAATGTTTATAAACAATGGCAATTTTAGGGGAAATTAGAAAAAGATCTTGGCTGATGATTGGTGTAATCGCCGTAGCACTTTTGGCGTTTTTGGTAAATCCAGAAACATTAGACCAAGTTTTTGGTAAAAATCCTAATATTTTAGGAAAAGTAAACGGAGATGAGATTACAAGAGATGAGTACAACGACCAGCTCTTTATCTTACAACAACAAGCACAGCAACAAGGTATGCCAACCGCAGGATTGGAAGAAGAAGCGTGGCAAATGATGGTGCAATTTAAACTGATAAAACAACAGTTTGATAAAATGGGATTGAAAATGACGGACGACTATTTTTGGAGTCAGTTGCAATACGATCCTATGTTTGCACAAAATCCGCAAAACTTTGATGAGAAGGGAAACTTCAAACTTCAAGAAGTAAAGAAATTCTACGAAGGTTTACAGGCTTCGGGTGATTTACAATCTTATAATCAGTGGCAAAAAATAAAAAAATCCATCGAGTACAGAATGATGGCAAGACAAGTATTTGCTAATATTTCTTCGGGAGTTACCGTAAGTAAAAAAGAAGCGGAAGAGATTATAAAACTGAGAGACCAACTGGCAGATATAGATTATGTAAAGGTAGATTACAACACTTATCTGCAAAAAAATCCGATAAAAGTAACTACGGAGGATTTGGCAAATTACATAAAGCAAAGACCAAATACTTATAAATCAGGAGCTACAAGAAACTTAGGTTTGGCTTATTTCCCTGCAACACCAAGTGCAGAAGATGACGCTAAGGTTTTGTCTGAAATCACAAAATTATATTCCAAAGGAACAGATGCAAGTGGCGGAACGGAAAATTTCCAAA
>JAUNTR010000004.1:29532-31869 GCA_030538575.1 Cruoricaptor ignavus
TCTGATGCTACTGAAAATGAAGTAGATAAAAACGCAAGAAGATTTATACAACAAGTACAAGGTAAATCTTTCAACGATTTTGCAAATATTGCTAAAAAAGGAAATTACCAATTCTCTAACCCTAAAACCGTAAAGCGTTTCGATGGACAATTGCAAGGTTTGGGAACGGATAAAGACGAGGAAATTATCACTTGGGCTTTCGATAAAAAAAGAAGTAAAGGTGATACCGAATTTTTTGTAGTAGAAGGTACAGGCGACAGAATTGTAGTTACCCTAAATGGAAAACACGACGATGGTTTGGCAGACCCAGAATCTCTGAGAGAACAACTGGAACCAATTGTGAAAAACGAATTGGCTGCAAAACAAATCATCGAAAAAATAAAAGCGGGAAAAGCAACATCATTAGACCAAGTTGCAAAACTTTTCGCAGCAACCAAAGAATCTGGACAAATCAATATGATTAACCCAATGTTGGGAATGGCAATGGAACCAAAAGTTGCTGGTGCAGCATTTGGTGTTGCAAAAGGAAAAACATCTAACCCTATCGAAGGAATGAGTGGCGTTTACGTTTTGGTGAAAAAATCTGAAACGACTAACAAACAACCAGGAGATGTTACACAAATTACTGATGCGATAGCATCCCAAAACTCGCAAATGTTTACACAGCAATATATGAAGAGCCTTCAAGATAATGCTAACATAAAAGATTATAGAATAGAGGTTTGGAATAAAGCGGTACAAGCACAGTAATATTCGCCCTTTTTAATAAACAATCCAAAAAGCGACAAAGATTATTTTTGTCGCTTTTTTATGCTAACTACAAAATACTATCATTTATTTAAAAAATCATATATTTGCGTACATAAAAAATTATTTATAAAAGTGAAAATTTCTAAAGAAATAAAAGCGGGAGCTATTGCCGTATTAGCCATTGTAGGATTTGTTATTTTGTTTCAGTTTATGAAAGGGAAAAATGTATTCTCAACAGAAAATATCTACTATGCCAAATATGATGATGTAGAAGGCATCAGCCGTTCCAGTGCAGTATCTATCAACGGATTAAAGGTAGGACAAGTTGAGCAAATTATACCTAAAACCCATAAAAACGGTAAAATATATTTTGTAATGAAAATTTTGGTGAATGATGAATTTAAGTTCTCCAAAAACTCAACCCTTGAAATTTTTGAACCAGGAATAATGTCTGGAAAACAAGCAAGAATAAACATTGTATATGATGGTGCAACTGCCAAAAGTGGAGACACGCTTTCCAGCGGATACAAAGAATCTATGATGAATAGCCTTTCCTCCCAAGTCGGCCCAGTGAAAGACCAAGTAGAATCTGTACTAAAAAAAGTAGATTCATTAATGCACAATGCCAATGCGATTACCGATGCTAAAAACCAAGCGGAAATTAGAGCCTTGCTGTCCAACCTCAACAGAACTGTTTCAGCTTTTGAAAATACATCTAAACAAACCAACGAACTGCTTTCGCACAGCGACCCGAGATTGCAAAAAGTTTTAGACAATGCTAACTTGGCAACCGTGAGTGCTAAAAATGCGATAGATAACTACGGCAAAGTAGCCGAAGATATAGATGTACAAAAACTAAATTCCGCCATAGACAAACTGAGCCAAACATCTGACCAATTGAGCAAAGTGATTGAAGGAATAAATAATGGCGAAGGTTCTCTTGGTAAATTAACAAAAGATGAGCAACTTTACCAAAACCTCAACAAAACGGCTGAAAACCTAAACGCTTTGGTAGAAGATATGAAAGCTAACCCCAAAAGATATGTGAATATTTCGGTTTTTGGTAAAAATAATAAATAAAAGAATTTCGTAATGCAATATTTGGATAACCTACTTTTCGTTCTATTGCTTGTAGCAGGCATCGGGCTTTTCATCAAAAGCTTAAAAGAAATTTATAGAAATATAAAACTCGGTAAATCCATCAACAGAACCGATAGAAAACCCGAACGTTGGGCAATGATGACCAACGTTGCACTCGGGCAAAGCAAAATGGGAGCAAGACCTATTGCAGGTTTTTTCCATGTTTTGGTATATGTCGGTTTCCTTATCATCAATATAGAATTAATAGAAATCGTAATCGATGGTATTTTCGGCACACACCGTTTCCTTGCTTCGGTAATCGGCGAAACGCTTTACAAAGGATTTACTGCAACGCTGGAAGTCATGGCACTTTTGGTGATTATTGCTGTGGTTGTATTTTTTATCCGTAGAAATTTCTACGGCGTAAAAAGACTCAATATGAAAGAACTTTTCGGTTGGCCAAAAGACGATGCCAATTGGATTCTCGTGATAGAATTTGCCCTAATG
>JAUNTR010000004.1:31969-35502 GCA_030538575.1 Cruoricaptor ignavus
GGCCAAAAGACGATGCCAATTGGATTCTCGTGATAGAATTTGCCCTAATGATGGCATTCTTCAAAATGAACTCAGCAGACCTGCTATTGCAACAGGCTGGCGTATATTCCGCACACGGATATTTCCCGATTAGCCAAGCTATTTTCGCTCCAATTATAGATTGGTTCAACTTTGGAAATCCGTTCCTTATCTTTACCGAACGGGCCGCTTGGTGGTTTCATTTTGTAGGAATTTTATTCTTTATGAATTATCTGTATTACTCCAAACATTTGCATATCATTTTCGCTTTCCCAAATACTTGGTTTGCTAATTTGAATAAAAAAGGCAAAATGAACAATTTGGAGTCTGTAACCAAAGAAATAAAATTGATGATGGATCCAAACGCCGATCCTTACGTCGCTCCACCCGAAACCGATGCCGTTCCCGAAAAATTCGGAGCAAGCGATATTTTCGATTTAAACCAAGTACAACTCCTCAATGCTTATACTTGTACGGAATGCGGTAGATGTACAGCCGTTTGTCCCGCAAATATAACTGGCAAAAAATTGTCCCCAAGAAAAATTATGATGGACACCCGAGACCGTTTGGAAGAAGTCGGCAGAAACATCAATAAAAATGGAAAGTTTGTAGATGATGGCAAAAAACTTTTGGACGATTATATACAAAGAGAAGAATTGCGTGCATGTACCACTTGCAATGCTTGTGTAGAAGCTTGCCCTGTGCTTATAGAACCGCTTTCCATTATTTTGGATTTACGCAGATATATGATTATGGAAGAATCTTCTGCTCCACAAGAATGGAATATGATGATGACTAATATAGAAAACAATGCCGCACCTTGGCAATACA
This sequence comes from Cruoricaptor ignavus, assembly GCA_030538575.1. GTDB lineage: Bacteria > Bacteroidota > Bacteroidia > Flavobacteriales > Weeksellaceae > JAUNTR01. Next base: position 32,819 of record JAUNTR010000004.1, read on the forward strand.
ACCAAGCGGATAGACTCAACTGGGCTAACGAACAATAATACTATTATGAAAAAATTATTGCTTATCCTCGGGATTATTTTTTATACCATCGGCTTTGCACAAACTGATGAACAAAAGAAGATTCTACAAGACACACAAACCTTCGCAACGTCTTTTGAAAATAAAGATTACGATGCTATCCTACAAATGTCTTATCCACCACTGTTGGAGCAATTTGATAAGAAAACCCTCATCAGCGTATTCAAAGCAACATTGGAAGGAAACGATAATTTTTCGATTAAAATAAAAAATGCCAGTCCAGATTTATACGAGGTTTCAGAAGTTTTCCGAAATAATGACAAATCCAAGTTCGCATTCGTATCTTTTCCTATGGTTATGGAAATGTCTTTCCTGCAAAAAAAATTGGATGAAAGTATGAAAAACCTCATCATCAATACAATGCAACAACAAGGGATGAAAGCCAACTTTATCAACGATAATACCATCTTGATAGAAAAACTCTCCCTAACGTTAGCGATTAATGATAAGGCAACCAAACACACTTGGAAATACCTAAACCACGACGAAAACAATCCGCTATACACAAAAATTGTATCTAAGGATATTATAAAAAAAGCCAAAGAATACTACGCTGAACTCTTGCAAAAACAAGATGAAGAAATAATAGCTAAGTAATTGGAATCATAAAAATGAGGTACTTTGCTCCTCAATTAAAATTAAAAAACATTGTAAAGTTCATAAAATATAGATATGGATTTAAAAATTAAAACAATGGCAGAATACGCTGCCGAAGGAACATCTCCCGAAGTTTTATTTTGGGTAGGTTGTGCAGGGAGTTTCGATGACCGTGCAAAAAAAATAACCCGTGCTTTCTGCAAAATACTCAATAATATCGGTGTAGAATTTGCCGTTCTCGGTCAAGAGGAAAGTTGCACAGGAGACCCTGCAAAACGTGCCGGAAACGAATTTGTTTTCCAAATGATGGCACTTACCAATATAGAAGTTCTGAATGCTTACGAAGTAAAAAAAATCGTAACGGCTTGCCCACACTGTTTCAATACTTTGAAAAATGAATACCCAAGTCTTGGCGGAAATTACGAAGTTTTGCACCATACCCAATTCCTAAAACAACTGATGGAAGAAGGTCGCCTGAAAATAGAAGGCGGAAAATTCGAGGGCAAAAAAATCACGTTCCACGACCCTTGTTATCTTGGCAGAGCCAATGACGAGTACGAAGCCCCAAGAGATTTGCTGAAAAAACTGGATGCCGAATTGGTAGAACTAAAACGTTGCAAACAAAACGGTTTGTGTTGCGGTGCGGGTGGTGCACAAATGTTCAAAGAACCCGAAAAAGGCAACAAAGACATCAATATCGAAAGAACCGAAGAAGCCTTAGCCGAAAAACCACAGATTATCGCAACAGGTTGCCCGTTCTGTAATACGATGATGACCGATGGCGTAAAACATTTTAATAAAAATGAAGATGTTGCCGTAAAAGATATTGTAGAACTAATTGCCGAAGCAGAAGAGTTGTAAAGGCAATAACAAAACCTATCTGATATGAAAATAGAAAACTCCGAAATAATAGAAACCGAAGATTTCCGAGTGTTGGTTTATCCTGCATCTCGACCATTTACAGCCAAAGAAAGCAAAACCATTGCAGAGAAATTATACGACTTTCTCGGCTCTTGGGCAGCACACGGCAAACCGCTTTCATCTTCATTTAAAATTGAAAAAAATCAATTTATTATCATCGCAATAGATGAGGAAAAAGAAGTCGCATCGGGTTGCTCCATGGATGCTTTGAACGGATTGATGAGGGAATTGGATAGCGAATTTTCACTTGGGCTTTTCGATAGAATGAAAGCCAGTTTTGTAGAAAATGGCGAAGTAAAAACAATGAAATTACAAGATTTCCGAACGGCACTAAAAAACGGTACAATTTCCCAAGATATAGAAGTTTTCGATTTTTCTAAATCCACCTACGTTGCTTTCCTTTCGGATTTTCTTCTTCCTTTGAAAAGAAGTTGGGCAGGCGTTTACGTGGATTAATTTTATAGAATATTCTAAAATATAATTCGGAAAATGCGATATAAAATATTGTTTATTTCCTCTTGGTTTCCCACTCGTTTGGACTCCACAAATGGCAACTTCGTACAAAGACACGCCGAAGCTGTTGCGGCATTTCACGATGTGGAAATCCTGCACAGTATAGGCGATTCGGGTTTGCAAAAAACGTATGAAATAGATGATAAAATAATAAATGGCGTGAGAACCGTAGTTGTTTATTACAAAAACACAAGGTTCTCATTTTTCAATTTTTTCAGACGAATGAAAGCCTACAAAAAAGGTTTTGTTCTGTTGCAAAAACCAGATTTAACACACGGGAACATTCTTAAAAACAATATGTTTTTTGCCCTTTATTTGAAGTTGAAATACGGGATTCCATTCGTGATTTCAGAGCATTGGTCGGGTTTCCGTAGAGAAAATCATAATTTTGGATTTTTAGAGAAATATAAAGTTAAATTCATATCTCGTTTTGCATCTCGCATTTTCCCTGTAAGTTCCGATTTGAAAAACGGACTGAATACATTGGGAATTTCAAAACCTATGCAAGTCATTCCCAATGCGGTAGATTTATCGCTTTTTTATCCTTCCGAAAAAACGAACGACAGATTTACTTT
>JAUNTR010000164.1 GCA_030538575.1 Cruoricaptor ignavus
CGTTGTTATTAATATTTCTAAGGATTTGCCGTTTGCTTTGGGCAGATTTTGTGCCACTGAAGGATTAGATGCTGTGGAAACACTTTCAGATTTCCGTAGCACTTTTGGTGAAGACAATGGCGTTACAATTTTGGACGGACCGCTGAAGGGATTATTATCCAGAGCAGTAATTGTAACTGATGAAAATAATAATGTCATCTATACCGAACAAGTTCCTGAAATCGCACAAGAACCAAACTACATCGATGTATTGCAGGTTTTGAAGTAAAATATAATTTTAGGTTTTTTTGACAAAGCAATAAAGCCCGCTCAATCTGAGTGGGCTTTATTTTTTTATGAAGAAATTTATTTCTTTATTACTTTTTTAGAAATTATTTTACCATTGATGTTGCAAGAAACAATATAAGGAGCTTTAGCAAGCTTAGAAAGATGTTCTATTTTTAGAATTTGTTTAGTTGATTTTCCTATACTGCTTTGCGTGGCAACTATTTTTCCGCTAAGGTCTATTAAATCTATTTTAATATTTGCACCGTTGTTTACGGAGAGTTCTACATTAATAATATCTGTAAAAGGATTAGGATATACATTGATGCTTTCCTTATGAATTCCAAAATCATTTACAGCTAAAACATTCTTGTCTTCAAAATCATTTTTTATAATATGCTCTATACAATATTCCGTAATTGCGGTAATGGTAACATAAGGGTTTACGCCAATTGTAGCTGGGATAAGAGAACCATCTAAAACATATAATCCTTTCATATCGTTTACTCTACCAAAATTATCAGTTGCTTTCCCAAGAACACAACCACCTAAAGGATGGTAGCAAATATCTACACCAATGCCTCTATCAAAAAGTAAATTAGCATATATTCCACCGTTAGCTTTATTCATTTCATCTAAGAAATATTTTGTATTTTCCACCATATTGGTATTGTGCTTTGTTCCCCAATCCAAATCCAAATCGTCTTTGGAGAGGTTATAGGTGAACTCACCAAAATGTGGTACTCTATTAATGGTAAGGTACAGAGCTGCATTGGTTTCCATACCTATTGGTAAAGGTGCGATTTCTGCAAAAAAAGGTTTTTGTGGATCATCCCAATTATCTACTCCAGAAGCTGGGATGGTAGATTGGTTAGCCCCTGTTCCGTTTCCGGAATCCGAACCTGCATTTTTTACAGGATTTACCCAAGTGTTCACATAGTTTCTGCCAGCCATACAATTTCCGTTATTTCCCCAATATTTCCCGATTTCGGTATTCGTAGAAGGTAATAATCCAAGAGCTTGGGATTTCATTAAAAGTTTTGTAGTACCTAAACTTCCTGCTGATAAAATAAGTTTTGAGGTAGATAGTGTTTTATTGCCAACCACCTCTCCTGAAGTATTGATGAGGTTAACTTGTATATCATAATTGCCATTGCCTTTATCGGTAATAGTATCTACCTGATGCAAGGCATAAATGGTTACATTACCTGTTTCCAAAGCTTTTTTTAGATAAGTTTTGGTAAGGTCTTTTTTACCATGGTTATTTCCATAGATTACTTCTCCTGCAAAAGCCGAGCGTTCAACTTCGTTGTTTTCTTCTTTTTGCATATAATCATAATCATAAACATTAGGAACTCTAAATGTTTTGAAGCCTGCATTTTTAGCTTCTACTTCTCCAACTCTGGAGAAACGATAGAAATCCGAGCGAGAAAAAAATTCATCAGGAATCATATTCACACCTAATTCTGTATTGGCAAGAGGGAAGTATTTGTTGTAAAATGCTTCTGAATCCAAATTTGGAAAAACCTCTTCGAAATATTCTTTCTTCGGTGTTACAGACATTCCTCCGTTTGCCAAAGAGCCTCCTCCAATACCTCTACCAGCGTAAACTTTTACATTCTCGAAATCTATTCTATCCAAAACACCTGTGAATTTGTCTATATAAACAAAATTTCCAAACGGTGCAATTGTAGTATTGCGAAGCCAAGTAGATTGTTTACTCGCAAATGCCATTTTACTGAAAGCTAATCCAGATGTGGACCAATCCATTCCCATTTCCAGTATTAGTACTTTTTTTCCTGCTTGGGCTAATCTTAATGAAGATACAGCACCACCATAACCCGAGCCAATAATCAGTACATCGTAATCATCGTTTATTATAGCTGTTTTAGGGGCTAAAGCTTTGGCAGCTAAATTGTTAGTGAAAAAAAAGGCAGCAGTAGCCAGTCCTGAAAGTTTTAAAAAGTCTTTTCTATTCATTTGAGTTTTAATTAATTCCTGCAAAAATACAATATTTACTCGGATTATATAGAATTCATGTAGATTTTGTATCCCATTGATTACAAACTATTTTTATAGTTGAAATATCAGATTGCATCAGTTTTAAAATTATCAAGCTGTTTTTTTATTACAAAAAATTACTTTAATTTTACCAAAATTATTTTGATTAATGTATTTAGTTTTTGATACCGAAACCACAGGTCTTCCACGAAATTTCAATGCTCCTATTACCGATTCCGACAACTGGCCGAGAATGGTGCAAATTGCTTGGCAATTGCATGGTGATAATGGAGAATTAATTGAAAATCAGGATTATATAATAAAACCCGAAGGTTACGATATTCCATTCAACGCTTCCAGGATTCACGGGATTACAACTAAGTTGGCGAATGAAGAAGGTAGAGATTTGGCTGAGGTTTTACAAGAATTTAAAGCCGTGTTGGAGCGTGCAAAATTCGGTGTTGGACAAAATGTAGAGTTCGATTACAAAATCGTTGGAGCAGAATTTTTTCGTAAAGAAATAGAAAACGGTTTACAAGAATTGCCAAAAGCAGATACAATGATTTTTGGGACAGATTATTGCCAACTTCCTGGTGGGAAATCTGGGAAATATAAATCGCCAAAACTCGAAGAAATTTATGAAAAACTCTACGGACATAAATTCGATGAAGCCCACAATGCCGCAGCAGACGTAAATGCAACGGCACAGGTTTTCTTTGAAATGATGAGAATCGGGGTCATCAATGCTGAAGATTTGAAAATCTCCGAAGAGGTTGTAAGGAATTTCCGAACGCTAAATCCGAACCCGATAAAGCCTTTTGCAATCGTCATTAGGCGACAAGTAGAGGCTTCTAAAAAGAACAAGAAAACCGATTTTGGCGATGGTTCAGAAATCGAATTGGGGAGTTATTTCAATTTTCATAATCACAGTATTTATTCTTCGTTACAGGCTTCCACGTCTATTTCCGATTTGGTAAAAAAAGCGATGGCAAACAATTTTCCTGCGGTTGGTATGGTAGATTTGGGTAATTTGATGGGAGCGTTCAAATTTGTTTCCGAAGTTGAAAAAGCTAATGGAAACTTGAAAAAAGAATATCAAAACTATTTAGAAAAAAAACAACAAGCCGAAACTGAGAGCAAAGATTTCCAAGAGTCTGAACCTCAAAAAGAATTAATTCCTGTTTTGGGTTGCGAATTTTACATTTCCGATAGACCAGAGCAAAAACAATTTACCAAAGACGATCCCGATAGAAGAACCAACGTAGTGCTTTTGGCGAAAAATTTTAATGGTTATAAAAACTTAGCAAAACTTTCCAGTTTGGGTTACGTTAATGGATTTTATTTCGGTGTTCCCAGAATTTCCCGAGAAATGATTGCCGAGTACAAAAATGATGTTATTGCCCTTACAGCAGGAACTTACGGAGATATTCCCAATACAATTTTAGAACTTGGGGAGCAAAAAGGCGAGGAGCTTTTCCGTTGGTGGAAAGATACTTTTGGTGAAGATTTTTATGTCCAAATCCAAAATCACGAAGTCGATGAGGAGGAATATGTCAACGGTATTTTGCTGGAATGGGCGGATAAATACGACGTGAAAATTTTGGCTCAAAATGAAACTTTTTATACCGAAAAATCCGATGCCAATATACAAGATATTTTATATTGTATAAAAGATGGCGAAAAGCTTTCAACTCCTGTGGGGAAAGGCTTTGGGAAAAGACGAGGTTTGCCGTCTTTGGAATATTATATGAAGGATGAAACCGACCTGAAACAAGCCTTTCGCAATTATCCCGATGCCTTTGAAACTTACGCCGAATTTGTACAAAAGTTCGAGCCTTATACTTTAAAAAGAGATGTCCTTCTCCCTGAATTCGATATTCCCGAACAATTCCAAAGCGAGGAGGATTTGAAGGATGGAGGCAAACGTGGAGAAAATGCATTTTTAAGACATTTAACTTACGAAGGAGCAAAAGCCAGATACGAAGAAATTACTCCTGAAATAGAGGAACGATTAGATTTCGAATTAGATGTTATTGCGAATACAGGTTATCCGGGTTACTTTTTAATTGTTCAAGATTTTTGTAACGAAGCCCGAAAAATGGGCGTTTCCGTTGGTCCGGGTCGAGGTTCAGCTGCGGGTTCAGCGGTCGCTTATTGTATCGGAATTACGAATGTAGATCCTATAAAATACGATTTACTTTTCGAGCGTTTCCTCAATCCTGAACGTATTTCTATGCCTGATATTGATATTGATTTTGATGATGAAGGCAGAGACCGAGTGATAAAGTGGGTGGTAGATAAATACGGAAAAACCAATGTTGCACAGATTATTACTTACTCAGTTCTTGGCGGGAAATCAGCGATTAAAGATGCGGGGCGTGTGTTAGATGTTTCCATTCCCGAGACCAATAATATTGCGAAACTCATTCCGCCAAGTCCTGGAATGAACATTGCTAAGGCTTTTTCTAAATATGAAAAATTGCCTCCCGAAGATAAAATTTTGGTGGATGAAATGAAGAACATTCTAGCAGATGAAAACGATGCCAGACACGGCGTATTGGCTTCTGCACAAAAAATGGAAGGAGCGATACGAAACACGGGAATCCACGCTTGTGGTGTGATTATTACGCCCGAAGATATTTCTAACCTTGTGCCGATTACGATTGCGGCGAAAGATGCGGATATTATTGTTTCTCAGTTCGATAACTCAGTGGCAGAAAATGCGGGACTCCTGAAAATGGACTTTTTGGGATTAAGGACTTTAACCATTA
>JAUNTR010000165.1 GCA_030538575.1 Cruoricaptor ignavus
TGAAAAACTATGAAAAAAAAATCGAAATATTTTAGCCAAAAAAATGATGGCAAACTGAAAGAAATTGGGAGAAAAATCTTGCAGTTTATGAATGAAAATTCTGCAAAAATCTATAATTATAAACAAATTGCAGATGGTATAGATTACAAAAATCCCAGACAACGGGAACAAGTAATACAAGCCCTGCACAAACTATTGGCAGACGAAAAAATAAAAGAAACCGAGAAAGGGAAATACATCATCAACCTGAAAATTGAAGGAATACTTACTGGGATTATAGATTTTAACCAAGCAGGAAATGCGTATGTAAAAGTAGAGGATTTGGAAGAGGATATTTTCATACATTCCAAAAACGTGAAAGACGCTCTGCAAGGCGACAAAGTGCTTATTGTAACTTATCATTACAAAGGTAAAAAATTAGAAGGTTCGGTTTTGGAAGTTTTGGAAAGAAATAAAACCGAATTTGTAGGAACTTTCCAATTTATAAAACATAAAGAATTTGGGTTTGTAGTTGGTGATAAAAAGAAAATAAATACCGATATTTTCATTCCGAAAGATAAAGCTAATGGTGCAAAAGATGGCGATAAAGTAGTCGTAAAAATGCACGATTGGAAGAAAGGTGACAAAAATCCCGAAGGTGAAATTGTGCAAGTTTTGGGAGCTCCTGGCGAACATGAAACCGAGATACATTCCATCCTTGCAGAATACGGTTTGCCTTATCATTTCCCTGAAGAAGTAGAATTGGAAGCCGATAAAATTAATAAAGAAATAGAAGACAGCGAGGTGCAAAAACGTTGGGATATGCGTAGCACACTTACCTTTACCATAGACCCAAAAGATGCTAAGGATTTTGATGACGCTTTGTCTTTACGAAAACTGAATAATGGCAATTGGGAAATCGGGGTGCATATTGCAGATGTTTCTCATTATGTAGTTCCAGGAACGCTTTTGGATGACGAGGCTTACCAAAGAGCCACATCGGTTTATTTGGTGGACAGAGTTGTGCCGATGCTTCCCGAAGTGCTGAGCAATGGCGTTTGTTCACTTCGCCCGAATGAGGATAAATATACATTTTCTGCCGTTTTTGAGATGAATGATAAAGCAGAAATTATAAAACAATGGTTTGGGAGAACGGTTACGCATTCTGACCGAAGATTTACTTACGAAGAAGCCCAAGAACGTATAGAAACCAGCGAAGGCGATTTAGCCGAAGAAATTTTGGTGTTGGATAGATTGGCAAAAATCCTTAGAGAACAAAGGATAAAAAACGGTGCGATTACTTTTGATAGAAGCGAAGTAAGATTTAACCTCGATGAAAATAATGAGCCTATCGGAGTTTATTTTAAAATGAGCAAAGATTCTAATCATTTGATAGAAGAATTTATGCTTTTGGCAAACCGAAAAGTTTCGGAATACGTTTCCCTCGCACGAAAAGGAGAAACCACCAATAACACCTTTATCTACCGAGTTCACGATGATCCAGACCCTGCAAAATTAGAAGCTCTGAAAGAATTTGTGGGAACTTTTGGTTACAAAATGAACATCAGTAATAATAAAAACACTACGCAAAGCCTTAATAAATTATTGAAAGATGTAAAAGGTAAAGGCGAAGAAAATATGATAGAAACCCTTGCAATGCGGTCTATGAGCAAAGCAGTTTATTCCACAGAACCTATCGGGCATTACGGTTTGGGATTCGAATATTATTCGCATTTTACCTCGCCTATTCGCCGTTATCCCGACCTTATTGCTCATCGTTTATTGCAACATTATTTGGATGGAGGAAAATCTCCAAACAAAATGGATGTAGAAGAACAAGCCAAACATTGTTCCGCAATGGAACGTTTAGCAGCAGATGCAGAACGGGATAGCATAAAATTTATGCAAGTAAAATTTATGGAAAAGCATTTGGGAGAAACTTTTGAAGGCGTAATTTCCGGAGTTGCCGAGTTTGGTTTTTGGGTAGAAATCCCTGAAAATGGTGCAGAAGGATTGATAAAACTTCGAGACCTTACCGATGATAGTTATATGTACGATGCCAAATCTCACGCAGTTTTTGGGACAAGGCACGGCAGACAATTTCAGTTGGGTGATACGGTAAAAATAAAAGTAATGAAAGCCAACCTGATACAAAAACAATTGGATTTTAAAATAGTAGATTAAATTTTTGTACAATTAAGAATGATTTTTAATTTTGAATTAAAATACCGTAATTTCCTAATCTCTTAATATCCTTAATTTTTTAATTTTGAAAAAATAAAAGAATGTTAGAACTCATTATTTCTGCGATAGCCTTAGGTTTGATGCTGAGTTTGGTTTTCATAGGACCCATATTTTTTCTATTGATAGAAACCAGTTTTTCACGAGGACCCAAGCACGCTTTGGCGTTGGATGTTGGCGTAGTTTTAGCAGATATACTTTGCATTACGGCAGCTTATTTTGCCAGTAAAGATATTGTACATCTTATAGACGAATATCCTGGTTTTTACAGAATTACGGCATTTATAGTCTTTATTTACGGTATTTTTATGATGGTTACCAAAACCAAAATGCACTTACCAGGAGAGCAGAAATTCATCAATCAAAATTATATAAAAACATTTTTCAACGGTTTTTTGTTCAATCTTCTCAATGTTGGTGTTATTCTGTTTTGGTTGGTAACGGTAATTTCTGTACGCAATCAATATCCCGATAAGGAAGATTTTTTCCTTTACATTATTTTGGTGATTGCCACTTATTTAGTTATTGATTTAATAAAAATTTTCTTGGCAAAACAGTTTCACAAAAAACTTACCCAAAACGTGGCAAACCTTATCCGAAGAGGTGTTGGCGTAATCCTAATCCTTTTCAGTTTCTTTATATTTTTACAAAGTTTCAAAAAATACAATCAGTTTGAAAAAAGACTGGAAGAAGCTGAAAAACAAGAAATTAAATATCAAAAAAACAAACAATGATGAAATCTATAACTTTCCCTAAGACATTAAAAAAAGGCGATAAAATAGCTATAATTTCTCCCGCAGGTTCGGTAGAAGAATCCCAGTTGGAACAAGGTTTGGAACTGATAAAACAACAAGGTTACGAGCCTGTTTTTGGCAAATATCTTTTCACAAAATACAGCTACGGTTATAACTATTCTGGAACAGAAAAACAAAGAATCCACGATTTGAACTGGGCATTGAATGATGACAATATTGCTGCCATTTGGGCTTCCAGAGGTGGTTACGGTTGCCAACATTTGTTAAGACATATAAAACTGAATAAATTTAAAGAAAATCCAAAATGGTATATCGGTTATTCCGATAACACAGTTATCCAAAGTTTTCTACTGAAAAAAGGCTTTGCTTCCATACATGGGCAAACTATAAAAACCTCATCTTTCGGAGTGATAAAAGAAGGTTACGATGGCATTTTTGATATAATGAAAGGTTCTTTACCTAAATATTTAGTTGAAGCCAATTTGCTTAACAAAAATGGCAATGCAGAAGGTATTTTGGTTGGTGGTAATTTAGCCCTTGTTTACGCTCTTTTGGGTACAAATTTCTCTTTTGATTTCAAGGACAAAATTCTCTTTATAGAAGATATTGGCGAGAATTTTTATGCATTGGACAGAATGCTGATGTCGTTGGAATTGGCAGGTGTTTTCCGTAAAATAAAAGGTCTTATTATAGGTGGAATGATTAATATGGGTAGCGAAAAAGATAATCCAAATTATGAGGAAAGTTATGATGCTTTTGCGTATCAACTGATTTCCGAGCGATTGAAAAAATACCACTTCCCTACTCTATTTGGTTTTCCAAACGGGCATATTTATGATAACAGACCATTAATTATCGGAAGTAAAATAAGGCTGACAGTAGGCGAAAAAAATAAGGTGGAAACTTTGATTTTTTAGAATCAAGAGCCAAGATGCAAGAATCAAGAGTAAGGAATTTTTAATTGAAAAATAATGGCGGAACACAACGATTTTGGTAAGTTGGCAGAAGAATTAGCGGCAACTTTTTTAGAACAAAAAGGTTATAAAATTCTTGCTAAAAATTACCGTTACCAAAAAGCCGAAATCGATATTATTGCAGAATATGAACAAAAAATCATTATTGTAGAAGTAAAAGCCCGAGGAATAGATGCTCTTTTAGAACCGTATGAAGCTGTAAATCAACGGAAAATAAAATTGATAGTTTCCGCCGCAGATGCTTTTCTTTCGCAAGGAAATTACGATGCCGAAGTGCGTTTTGATATTATTTCCGTACAAAGGAAAAAAGACAATTCTTTGGAAATCCAACATCTGGAAGACGCTTTCGATGCAATGGATGCTTAATAAAAAACCAAAGCAAAAACAATCTGCTTTGGTTTTTACTTTTATAATAATTCAAAATTTACAGTCCGTAAACTATCCCAATATTCGGGATAAATCCGCCACCAAAAACCGATTTATTCTCCTTATACAAAACATTATACATCCCACCAATCTGCATATATGCCCTCTCTCCTATTCTTTGCATATATCCTGCACCCAAGTATAGTGCAGCTTCATCACCATCATATTTATAGTTTGTAGTTTTATTTTTTTGATTAAAGAAAAAATGCTGATACATCCCTGTAAGGAAAAAACTTCTCCCGAAATAATAGTTAGCATAAGGACCTACACCAAGCATTGTAGAAGAAAAGTATCTCCCGTTTTGCCAAGTAAAATTACCTGCCAATCCAGTTTCCAAATCTTCCGTAACTTTATAACCTACTCTTGGCATTACAAAAATAGAAGTCCCACTATTACCGCTACCAAAAGCACCACCAAGCCCTGCATAACCACCAAAAGTCCATTTAGAATCTTCGCCACCTATTTTCGCAGATGGCAATCGAGTCCCGATTTGTGCAAAAACGGCAATCCCCGAAGTTATTGTTAGAGCCAATAAAATCTTTTTCATACTTTATTTTTTTGTGAAATTGTGTAGCCAAATCTATACCATTTTATTTTGGGCGTGTCCCTCATTCGCAACCTTTGGCGCTCGCTACGCTCGC
>JAUNTR010000166.1 GCA_030538575.1 Cruoricaptor ignavus
TTAAAACCTTAAACTTTGAACTTAAAACCTTGAACTTTAATAATGATTATTCTTCATCGAAAGTTCTTCCTTTACCTAAAACTGCAGTGATGAAAAATGCCAATAACGATGGCACAAACCACTCCAACTGATGTTCGGAAAAAGGTAACCATTCGTTTAAAGCATTAATCGGTTCAGTAAAAAGTCCAAAATGTGAAAACACCGACAACAATGCGAAAAATGCAGATACAATAATGGTTGCAATATACGGTGCTTGTGTTCGGATTTTTTTACCGAAAAATAAAATTGTTAAAATTAATGAAAACGTAATCGGATACACAAAACCTAAAATAACTACAGCGTATTCTATAATCTCGTCCACCGTTCTTACAGATAGATAACATGCTAACAAACAGGTAAGTAGCACTGCGATGGAGTATTTCAGTTTGCCTTTGGTTAGTTCTTCCAAGAAACCGCCCATTGCAGATGCGAGGGCAATTGCTGTTGTAATACATGCCAAAGCAATCGCTACGGAAACTACCAAAGTACCACTTTCGCCCAAAACACTTTTAGAAATTTGTAAAAGCAAATCGGTTCGGGAAATGGTTTCATCGGATGGCAAACCCGTGTGAGCTCCCAAATAAATAAGTCCACCATAAATAATGAACAACGCTACCATAGAAATAAGCCCGGCAGAAAATGTTACCTTATATCTTTCCTCGTGATTGGTGTAACCTTTTGCAATTGCTGCATTAATAATAATTCCTGCAAATGCCACAGATGCCAAAACATCTAAAGTTTGGTAGCCTTCTAAAAAAGCAAAAACGTAAGATTCCGTTGCAGACATACCTGTAACAATGGAAGGATGTTCTATTTTCAACACTCCTACAACAACCAAAATCCCCAAACAAACCATAAGAAATGGCGTGAGATAATTCCCAATAATATCTACTATCTTGGATTTTGAAACGGTAAGAAAATAAATTACAATGAAAAAAATTATAGAAAACAGAACATTATTTACTTTTGGAAAACTTGGTAAAATCCCCACTTCGTAGGTTGTAGAAGCGGTTCTTGGAATTGCAACCAATGGCCCGATACACAGCATAATAAAAAACGCCAATATCATAATTATGGTTGGATTAACTTTTTTACCGAAATCGGTAAAACTATTTCCGTGCTTGGCAACTGCCAATACGCCCAAAAATGGAGCAACAATTCCAGTAGTCAAAAACCCAGCTATTGCAGGCAACCATTCGCTACCTGTTTTTAAACCGATAAAAGGTGGCAAAACCAAATTTCCTGCTCCAAAAAACATCGCAAACAAAGCGAAACCAAGCGTTATTTCTATTCCTATTTTTTTATTCATTAGTTAAAAATTAAGAGATTAAAAAGATTAGAGAATTAATTAAGAAGATTTCTTAACTTTAATTAAAATTAAAAAAACTACTCTTCCTCAAATGCCAATGCTTTTTCTTGGTCGAACTCGCCTTCCCATTTTGCGATAACTACCGATGCTAAACAGTTTCCGATAACGTTTACAGAAGTTCGCCCCATATCCATCAGCTCATCTATTCCCAAAATCGCTGCAATAATAAAAACCGGCAAACCAAATTGGTCGGCTGTTGCGATTAGTATAATTAATGATGCTCTCGGGATTGCTGCAACGCCTTTACTTGTAATCATAAGTGTAAGACAAATAAGGAGTTGCTGACCTAAAGACAAATCCATACCCGCAGCTTGTGCTACGAAAATAGATGCCAAAGAAAGGTAAAGCGTTGTACCATCTAAATTAAAGGAATAACCCGTAGGAACTACGAATGACACGATTTTCCTTGGAACACCAAAACGCTCCATATTCTGCATTACAACAGGCAAAGCCGCATCGGAACTTGTGGTTGCAAATGCTATCGAAACTGGTTCTTTTATGGCTTCTACAAATTTCTTTATTGGGATTTTCATATAAAGTGCGACTGGCAAAAGTACCAAGATTACAAACGCAATTAATGCACAATATAAAGTGAGGAGCAACATAAAAAGATACTTCAGAATATCTATACCCATATGTCCCACCGTGTACGCCATTGCTGCACCCACACCTATGGGAGCAAAATACATAATGATATGCGTGTATTTAAACATTGTTTCCGCCAAACTATCCATAAAATCCACCAGCGGTTTTTTCTTATTTTCAGGGAGTTGAGCCAAACCAATACCAAAAACCACAGCAAAAACTACAATCTGTAAAACTTGGTTTTCGTAGATAGATTTTATAATATTCTCTGGAAATACATCTCTGAAAAAAGCAGTGGTTTTAAACAACCATTGGTTAGCTTCTGGTATTTGTTCCAAAGATTTGGCATCGGCTGTTTTGGTTGCAGAAACCGTAGGAAGCTCGTGATGAGGGATTTTAGAAGCATCTATCCCAACTCCTGCCTGGGAAATATTAATTGCTGCTAAACCAATAAACAAAGCGATTGTAGTGGCTGAATAAAAATACAACAAAGATTTCCAAGCCATTCTGCCGACCTGTTTCAAATCCGAATGTCCTGCAATACCATAAACCAAAGTCGCAAAAAGTATAGGCCCAACAATGGTTTTCACCAAACGTATAAAGCCCTGACTGAGCGGTTGCAAGGCTAATGCAACGCCCGGGAAATCTCTTCCTAAAATGATCCCAATTACAATACTAATTAAAATCCAAGTCGTAAGATGTTTTTTGCGAAGTGCATAAACCACCATCCCAAGTATTAAAAGCAAATGCCCATAAACTAAATATTCATCTGGCAAAGGACTAAAAATATTAATACCGTGAAGCAACACCGTAATTGTAAGGGTAAGGAATGGGAATAACTTTAGTAATTTAAGTTTCATTTATTTTCTGTTTCTAAAAGTTACAAATATAGACTTTTTCATTAAAATCCTATTAATGATTGCAAAAATCTATATGAATTTAGAAAAAGGCATTGCGTTCAGTCGTATTTTATTTTTTAAAATTAAAAACTGAAACATACCGAATATTCAACTTTTTTTGATTTCATTTTCCGAGTTTTATTGTCATTAATCGAGTATTTATTCAACAAAAATTTGATAGATAATCTCAATAACTCTTTTTCATCATTCTTTATTTCCAATAATTTTAATACTTTTGTAAATAATTTTTTGGATGGAAAACAAGCAAAAAGAAACCAATAACGCAGTTATAAAAGAGGTATTGAAACAATATCTGCAAGAAAAAAAGTTCCGAAATACACCGGAGCGTTATACTATTTTGGAGGAAATCTACAATATGGAAGGGCATTTCAATGTAGATGATTTGTACCTGCTGATGATGCAGAAAAAGTACCACGTTTCCAAAGCAACGATTTATAATACCATAGAAATCTTTTTGGATGCCGGGCTGATTCGCAAACACCAATTCGGCGAAAAAACATTGAGCACATCCTCCTACGAAAAATCGTACTTCGATAAGCAACACGACCACTTGGTCATCTACAAACCTGATTCTGACAAGGAAATAGAACAGATTATAGAATTTTGCGACCCAAGAATACAAGGTATAAAAGAATCCATAGAAGAAGCATTTGGCGTAAATATAGATTCGCATTCTCTTTATTTTTACGGAACTAAAAAAGATTAATGAAGAAAATCCTCATCTTTTTTCTTTTTACCTGTGTTCAGTTTTTTTCAGCACAGATTACCACGCAACCAAAAGACGTTTTGGTGAAAGACCCTTTTTTCGGAAACCAAGCACAAACTCCTCAAACACAAGGGAAAACACCATCTGCGGAAAAGGTAAAGTTGGTGCATTCTGATACATTCGGGGTAGATTTGGAGAAATACGATGGTAATCCTTTTTTCTCGGGAAATGTACAATTCACACATCAAGGCTCTGTTCTTACAGCTGATGAAGTTATCCTTTACCGAGAACAAAATTTTATAAAAGCCATAGGCAACGTGCGTTTGCAAAATACAGATGGCTCGGTAATTACTGCGGAAGAAATGGAATACGACGGAAATACCGAACGTGGAATTGCTAAGAAAAACGTAGTTCTTACCGACCCAAAACAGACCATAAAAACCCAAACTTTGTACTACGACAGACGCTCGAATAATGCCTACTTCAATACAGGAGGTACGATTACCAGCGATAATAATACAATGTACACCAATTCTGCCAACTACAATGTTGCTACAAAAATTATAGATTTTAGTGGTAATGTAAAAATAGACAATCCCGAATATATTGTAGAAGGTACGAACATCAAACAATACCAAAACAGCAATACCGCAGAGTTTTTTGGAGCAACAAAAATCATCAACAAAGCCAATCCAAGCAATTATGTTTATACGGAGCAAGGCAAATATCTGATGAACCAAAAGGAAGTTTTCCTCAACAAAAATTCTAGAATACATTACAATTCCAAAATATTAACAGGAGATAAAATGTACTACAACCAAATCACAGGATTTGGAAAAGCGGAAGGCAACGTAAAATTAGACGACCCTGCGGAAAAAAGATACATCATCGGAGGATACGGCGAAATCTACGAAAAAATAGATTCTGCAATGGTTACAGAAAAACCTTATGCTGTAAAAATTTTAGAAAAAGACTCCATTTATTTTTCTGCTCAGAAGATATTAGCCTACCAAAAACAGGATTCTACGATGCAGAAAAAAAGTTACCTCAGAGCTTTTAGAAAAGGGCGACTTTACAAATCCAACGCACAGGCAAGAGCCGATTCTATTAGTTTTAATGAAACAGATGGCATTTTACATTTAGATGGAAATCCAATTTTATGGAGCGGAGAAAAGCAAGTAACAGGCGATAAAATAGAAGCCTACTTCGATACCGAAAAAGAAAATATAGATTCTCTGCGTGTCATTGGCAATGCATTTGCGATAAGCAAAGCCGATTCCCTAAACAACAAAGATGAGTTTAACCAAATAAAAGGTCGCCTAATGACCGTTTATTACGACAACAACGAAATAAAAAAAGCCCAAGTTCTCGGCAATGCACAAGC
>JAUNTR010000167.1 GCA_030538575.1 Cruoricaptor ignavus
CCCCAACCGATACCGAAATTCATTCCCATACCGTAGTATCCTCCCCAGCCGAGTCCCATGCCAAATCTGTTCCAGCCCCAAGGCGAACCCCAACCATACATTCCTGCTCCGTACATTCCGCCCCAACCGTAATTATAATAATTGGTTTCGTTACCGCTGAATGTTCCCCAATCGGAATTGCTGTTGTCGCTATTCCTCCAGTTGCCACTATTATATCTGTTATCCCAGTCTTTTTGATTTTGGTTATTTCTTTCTATAATCCCATTTGGATTATCATTATAATCGTAATAATCGCCAACGTGATTTCCTGTATTATAGGCTATATCAGCTTGAGGTAAAACATCTGTATTAGGATTATAGTAAACGCCATCGGTTTCAGAATAGCCTCCGGTGTAAACACCACAAGAAGCTAATATTAAACCTCCTGAAACTGCTAAAACTACTTTTGATTTCAACAATTTTAATAGATTTTTATGTATATTTCCTTTCATGATAATGCGAGAAATTTTAAATTAAATTATATTTGCACTTTATACCAAAAGTGTACCAAATAGAGAACGTAAAAAACTCCGTAAAAATACACTTTTATATTAAATTAGATAAAATAGTTTTAAAAAAGTTAAATCAAGTAAATAAAAATAATGGCAAAATTAACTTCAAGGAGCGAGGATTATAGCAAGTGGTACAACGAACTTGTGGTAAAAGCAGATTTAGCAGAAAATTCTGGTGTGCGTGGTTGTATGGTTATAAAACCTTATGGATACGCCATTTGGGAAAAAATGCGGGACGAATTGGATAAAAGATTTAAGGAAACAGGACACCAAAATGCCTACTTCCCACTTTTTGTGCCGAAAAGCCTTTTTGAAGCCGAAGAAAAAAATGCAGAAGGCTTCGCAAAAGAATGTGCGGTAGTTACCCATTACCGATTAAAAACAGATCCCAATAATCCACAAAAATTAATCGTAGATCCCGAAGCAAAGTTGGAAGAAGAACTTATCGTGCGGCCAACCTCCGAAGCTATTATTTGGAATACTTATAAAAACTGGATACAATCTTACCGAGATTTGCCAATCCTCATCAACCAATGGGCCAACGTAGTGAGATGGGAAATGAGAACCCGATTGTTCCTAAGAACTGCCGAATTTCTTTGGCAAGAAGGACACACGGCACACTCAACAAAAAAAGAGGCGATAGAAGAAACCGAAAGAATGTTGGATGTTTATGCAGAGTTTGCTGAAAATATAATGGCTGTGCCGGTTATTCGTGGGATAAAAACACCATCCGAAAGATTTGCAGGTGCAGAAGAAACCTATTGCATCGAAGCAATGATGCAAGATGGTAAGGCTTTGCAAGCGGGAACTTCTCACTTTTTAGGACAAAATTTTGCTGAAGCATTCGATGTGAAATTTACCAATAAAGAAGGAAAAATAGAACACGCTTGGGCAACATCTTGGGGCGTTTCTACCAGATTGATGGGAGCATTAATTATGGCACATTCCGATGATTTTGGTTTGGTGCTTCCTCCATCTTTGGCTCCGATACAAGTGGTTATCGTTCCTATTTTTAAAGGAGAAGAACAACTGAAACAAATAGATGAAGTGGCGTTGGAACTTCAACAAAAATTAAGAGCCAAAGGAATTTCTGTAAAATACGATAATGATGACCAAAATAAACCGGGCTGGAAATTTGCAGAGTACGAACTGAAAGGCGTGCCAATCCGTATCGCAATGGGAGCAAGAGATTTGGAAAATAAAACCGTAGAAATCGCAAGAAGAGACAACCTAACCAAAGAAGTGCAACCGCTGGAAAATATCGAAAATTATATTGAGGAATTGCTAAAAACCATTCAGTCTGATATTTATAATAAGGCATTAAACTTCCGAAAAGAGAATATCACAGAGGTTAATTCTTACGAGGAATTTAAAAAAGTTTTAGAAGAAAAAGGTGGTTTTATTTCTGCACATTGGGACGGAACAGCCGAAGAAGAGGAGCAAATAAAAGAAGAAACCAAAGCAACGATTCGTTGTATTCCTTTGGATGCTAAGGAGGAAAATGGCGTGTCTTTAATTTCAGGTAAGCCATCTAACCGCAGAGTGATTTTTGCGAAAGCTTATTAAGAAAAGATTTAAAAATCAATTGTTTACAAAAAATTAATCCAAACATTATTTGTTTGGATTGATTTTTGATTGTAATAGTAGATTAAACATATAAAATAAACTATTATGTCGTTAAACATTATCGATCTTATCAAAGGGCAACTTGGTCCTGCATTGGTATCACAAGCTGCAACCCAATTGGGGGAAAGCGAAAGCGGAATCTCCAAAGCTATCAGCGGATTGCTACCTGCTGTAGTGGGTGGATTGGCTAACAACGCAAGCAATAGCTCAGTTTTAGACTCTATTACAGGAGCAGCTTCCAGCGGATTGCTATCTAACCTTTTAGGAGGGACAAGCAATAACAGTTTGGTAACCACCGTACTTTCTTCTATTTTTGGGGATAAAGTTTCAGGATTGGTGAATATGGTTTCTGGTTTCTCAGGGGTTAGCCAATCTTCAACCAACTCTCTTCTGAATATGGTAACAGGAGCAACTCTTGGTTCGGTAGGTAAATATGCTGCAGATAATAACCTTGGTGCATCAGGAATTACCAATTTATTAGAAGGGCAGAAAGGTATTGTTTCTACACTTCTTCCAGCGGGACTTTCTTTGGGTTCTTTAGGATTAGGAAATCTTTTTGGAGCAGACAAAGTAGAAATACCAAATGTAAAAGTTTCGACCCCAGAAATGCCGAAGGTAAATATAAACTCGGGTTCTGCAACGCCTAATAAAAATAATAACGATGGAGGAGGTTCTATTTGGAAATGGTTATTACCATTGGTTCTTCTACTATTGGCAGGTTGGTTTCTTTGGAAACAATGTACAGGAAATAAAGAAGTAGCTGTAGACCAAACTACCGATGCTACTGCAATTACTACCGATTCCGCAAATGCCGTAGGAGATTCTGCAACTGTAACAACCGTGGTTAGAGAGAACACAACCGTTACACTTCCTAACGGAACTTCCCTAAACGCTTACAAAGGTGGAATAGAAGACCAAGTGGTAAATTTCCTTAATTCTGATGATTACAAAAATGCAACAGAAGACCAATTGAAAGAAAAGTGGTTCGATTTTGATAATTTGAATTTTGAATTTGGTACAACAACTCTTACGGCAGAATCCAAAGTTCAGTTAGATAATTTAAAAGCAATTCTTGCAGCATATCCTGATGCTAAAATAAAAATCGGAGCTTATACCGATAAAAAAGGAGATGATGCAGCTAACTTAAAATTATCTCAATCCAGAGCAGATGCTGTGAAAAACGCTATCAATTCTCCACAAGTTACATCTGCGGAAGGTTATGGTGAGCAGTTTGCAAAAGTAGATGAAAATGCTTCTGACAAAGAAAGAGAAGCTGATAGAAAAACATCTATCCGTTTTGTGAAATAATTTTTCTTAAGTAAAAATAAATCATAAAGCCATTCCTAATTTTAGGAGTGGCTTTTTTGAATAATTATTTTTCTTAATTTTTTTGAAATAAATTTTGTTAGACTTATCTAACATTTGTACATTTGCAAATGCAATTTTTTTATAATTAATATAAAGTGAATAAAATACAATTACCAACTTCGGAGGATTTCGAGAAAAATACCGTGAAATGAAAAAAGCTTGGAACAGAGATAAACACATCGATTCCCTTCCTGAGGTATTTTCATCTATAAACATTCCCGAAAATGCAGGGTTTTGGCGAAAGTTTCTTGCTTTTTTCGGTCCAGGACTTATGATTGCCGTTGGATATATGGATCCTGGAAATTGGGCAACCGATATTGCAGGAGGAGCACAGTTTGGTTACACTTTGCTGGCAGTTATCCTTATTTCTAATCTTTTCGCAATCGTGTTACAACATTTATCTTTGAAGTTAGGGATTGTAGCAGAACGAGATTTGGCACAGGCTTGCAGAGACCATTTCGGACCGAAAACCAATTTTGTACTTTGGCTGTTTTGCGAAATTGCCATTGCCGCAATGGATTTGGCAGAGGTCATCGGAACAGCCATTGCAATTAATTTATTATTCGGAATTCCACTCACTTGGGGCGTTGTGATTACGATTATAGATGTTTTTGTTATTTTGCTTCTGCAATCTCGGGGTTTTCGTTGGTTAGAGAGCATTGTTGGTGGATTAATGTTCATCGTTCTAATGTGTTTCGGTTACGAATTAGTGATTTCTAATCCGCAAATTTTCCCGATATTAGAAGGTTTACTTCCCAAAAAAGAAATCGTAACCAATCCATCTATGTTGTATATTGCAATCGGGATTTTGGGAGCAACCGTTATGCCACACAATTTATATTTACATAGCAGCATTGTGCAAACCCGAAACTACAAAAGAACCGAAAGTGGAAAACGAGAAGCTATAAAATTTGCAACAATTGATAGCACATTCGCTTTGTTCATTGCGTTTTTCATCAATGCGGCAATTCTCATTTTAGCAGCAACTACATTTCACGGGACAGGTTACGAACATATCGCAGATATAAATGATGCTCATAAAATGCTCGAACCACTTTTGGGAACCAGTTTGGCAAGTATTGCTTTTGCAATTGCACTGTTGGCATCGGGGCAAAATTCTACACTTACGGGGACTTTAGCGGGGCAAATCGTGATGGAAGGTTTTCTAAATATTAGATTAAAACCTTGGCTTAGAAGATTGATTACCAGATTAGTTGCTGTAATTCCCGCATTGGTAGTTACAATATTGTATGGTGAAAAAGGCACATCGGAACTTTTAGTTCTCAGTCAAGTAATATTATCTATGCAACTTAGTTTTGCCGTAATTCCTTTGGTAATGTTTACCAACGATAAACTGAAAATGGGCGTTTTCGTAAACGGAAGATGGATGAAAATCGTTATAGGAATTATCACTACAATTATTGTTTTTCTTAATTTGTATCTTCTTTACGC
>JAUNTR010000168.1:0-2777 GCA_030538575.1 Cruoricaptor ignavus
AGCTGTACCCGCAACTGTAATCTGTAATATTTTGTGCAAATCTTTTGCCACTCGAATTTTATTTTTGGGGAAGGCGTACAAAATAAGAAAGCCAGGAGACCTGCCTTATCCGATAAAGTATATAACCTTCGGGAAGAAAGGTCAATACACTATTTTCGAGATATTTCTTTTGGAATAGTTTTTTTTGATTTTGATTTTTTTTGAAGAACCTTTCTTCTAAGAAAATCCTTGCTGTTGGTTTTTATATTAATAGAAAATTTTTATAAAACCAATTTATATGAAACAATTTTTTACTGTTTTTTTCTCCATTATCGGAGCTTTGTTTTTTGCACAAAATGTACTATTTGAGGATGTTAACCTCAAAAATGCAATTATCGTAGCTTACCCAAATGTAGATGTGGACAAGGATGGAGAAATCTCCGAAGAAGAGGCTAAAACTTTAACCGTAATCAGAAACCTTAGACCTGTACAAAAAATTACTTCGGCTAAAGGAATAGAGGCTTTTACAGAACTTACGGAACTTAATTTAGGCACAAATAGCATTAAGGAAATAGATGTATCCAAAAACATTAATCTAAGAACTCTTAACCTCAGACAAAATAATTTGGAAGGACATTTGGATGTTTCCAACCTCAGCCAACTTACTAATTTGGAACTGAATGAAAATGCTCTGGAATCCATTGCCTTACCAGAATCTGGAACGTTGGTTTTCCTTTATCTTAATAAAAATAAATTCGCAGATTTAGATGTTACAGCACAAAAAAATCTCAGACGCTTTTTTGCCGTAGGAAACCAATTGGAGGCTATAGATATTTCCCAAAATACAGCTTTGGAACGTTTGCATATTGAAGATAACAAACTGACTGTGTTAGACTTATCGGGATTAGAGAAATTGTCTTGGGTTTCTTTGGTAAGCAATCTTGTTACAGATATTATTTTGAAAGATAATTTAGCATTAAGGACTATTCTTGCAAACAATAATCAACTGAAAATTTTGAATTTGCAGGATGGTTTGGATTCCGCATTTGGTGTCATTAATGTAACTAATAACCCTGATTTTGAAGAAATAAAAAAAGATTGCAAAGATACAATAACTACGATTTTCCCAACGGGAATTACGGTAACAGACAATTGCGATACGCTTTCCACAGAACTTGCAACTGCCCAATCTACTGCGAAAATAGGTCCAAATCCGTTCTATGATAATGTAAAATTAGAAGGCTTTAAAAATGTGAAAACGATAGAAATATTAGACGCTTCGGGTAAAATACTAAAAACCATGACTGCTGCAACAGCAGAAAACCTTAATCTAAAAGATTTGCCAAATGCAACATTTTATTTTCTAAAAATAGAAGACGCTTCGGGAGTCAGAATATTTAAACTATTGAAAAAATAATATTTTAGAGTTGTTTGTTTTACAAAAGACCTCCGATATTCATTGCGATTTCGGAGGTTTTGTTTTTATAAAATCACTTATATTTTCCTTTCCATTTTTTCTGCAATTCATCTTTTATTTTCTTTTCTGTCGCATTATTTCCTGGTTCGTAGAAAGCTGTTCCCGAAATTTCCTCAGGCAAAAATTCCTGATTTACAAAATTACCTTCATAGGAATGGGCATATTGGTAATTTTTACCATAATCCATCTCTTTCATCAGTTTAGTTGGTGCATTGCGAAGATGCAATGGCACAGGCAGATTTCCCGTTTTCTTTACCAAGGCTAAGGCATCGTTTATCGCCAAATAAGTAGAATTAGATTTCGGGGAAACCGCCAAATAAACCGCAGTTTCGCTAAGAATAATTCGGGATTCTGGATTGCCGATAACCGCTACCGCTTGGAAACAATGGTTCGCCATAACCAACGCATTTGGGTTTGCCAAACCAATATCTTCCGATGCCAAAATCAGCATTCTTCGGGCGATAAATTTCACATCTTCTCCACCTGCAATCATCCTTGCAAGCCAATAAACCGCAGCATTTGGGTCGCTTCCTCGGATGGATTTTATAAACGCCGAAATAATATCGTAATGTTGCTCTCCATTTTTATCATAAATCGGCATTGTTTCTTGCAAAACAGCTATGACATCTTCGTTGGTAATTTCTCTTTTCTTGGAGTTTTTGTATTGATTAAGAACCAATTCGATACAATTAATGAGTTTCCGAGCATCTCCTCCCGAATATTGTATAAAAGCCGCTTTGTCCAAAATCACAAAATCTGAGTTTTGATTTTTATTAAATTTCCTAAGAGCAATATCCGCAAGTTCTTCCAACTTCTCATAACTCAACGCCTTCAAAATATAAACTTGCGAGCGAGAAAGTAATGCGGAAACTACCTCAAAACTTGGGTTTTCCGTAGTTGCACCAATCAGCACAACCCAACCTTTTTCCACAGCGTGCAATAGAGAATCTTGCTGAGATTTGTTGAAACGATGGATTTCATCTATAAAAAGTATGGGCGATTTCCCAGAGAATAGGTTTTGTTTTTTGGCATCATCTATCACTTCTCGCACCTCTTTCACGCCACTGGAAACAGCAGAAAGTTTATAAAATTTCCTGCCCGATTTTTCGGATATTATTTCCGCCAAAGTAGTTTTTCCCGTTCCAGGAGGTCCCCAAAAAATGAGGGAATTTAGCGTATCGTTTTCCAGCATTTTGCGGATGGTTCCGTGGATTCCTGTTAAGTGTTCCTGTCCCAAAACATCATCCAATGTTTTAGGTCTTAGTTGTTCGGCAAGCGGTGTATTTCTATCCAATTTATATTATAATTAAAGACAAAATTA
>JAUNTR010000168.1:2877-4963 GCA_030538575.1 Cruoricaptor ignavus
TCCAAATATTCCGCCATATCTTCTTCGGTATTTTCCGCTGAAAAAGTTTCGTAAAAGGTTTGTTTACCAATCTGTTGCAATTGTTGTATTTCGTTTTGGGAGACTTTTGTTAAGGTAATATTTTCCATCTTGTTTTTTATAATTTTAGGCTAAATTAATGAAAAAAAGCGAAACTAATTTTATCATTTTCCAAGCTATTTTTCATCAACCTAATTTTGATTATCTTTGTGGATTAATTTTTATTAAAATAATTAATGAAAAAATTACTTCCTATATTTTATTTACCGCCCATATCTTGGTTTTCAGAATTTTTAGAAGATTCCTCTGAAATAACCTTGGAACAGTACGAAAATTTCCCTAAACAAACGTTTAGAAATCGAGCTAATATTTATGGAGCAAATGGCAAACTTTCCCTCATTATTCCGATAAAACACACAGGGAAAAGAGTGCTGAAAGACATCCAAATTTCCTATGCCGAAAATTGGCAACATCTGCATTGGAAGTCGATAAAAACAGCATATCAAGGTTCGCCTTATTTCGAGTTTTACGAGGATAAACTGAAAACGATTTTCGATTTGCAGGAGGAAACGCTTTTGCAATATAATTTGAAGGCTTTAAATATAATTTTAAATCTTTTGAAAACAGAAAAGGCATATTCTTTGAATGATGAATACATCCGAACTCCGCAGGCAACAGATTTCAGAGAAAAATTCTCGGCGAAACAACCTACGGATTACGAGATGGAAGAATATTACCAAACCTTTTCGGACAAATTGGGATTTATTGCAGATTTATCTATTTTAGATTTAATTTGTAACAAAGGCCCAGAAACTTTAACTTATATAAGAAATATTAAAAATAATTTATAAAAAATGAGAAAACTTTTTATCGCAGCATCGTTCTTGGCAGGCTTTGGGATTTCTTTTGCCCAAACAGAAACCAAGTTGGATCCTATGCAAGATAATGATTTGAAAACTTGGTATCACAAAGATTTTGCAACTACCAATGTATATGGCGTAAATACTCAAAATGCTTATAAGTATTTAGAATCCAAAGGATTAAAACCAAATTCTGTAGTTGTTGGCGTTTTGGATAGTGGTGTAGAAGTAGATCATCCTGGATTGGTAAAAAACCTTTGGAAAAACCCAAACGAAGTCCCAAACAACGGTAAAGATGATGACGGCAATGGTTATATAGATGATGTTTACGGTTGGAATTTTATCGGTGGAAAAAAAGATGACGTAGATGTTGATAATATGGAAGTTACCCGAGTGGTAAAACAATATAAACCTATTTTCGAGGGAGAAAACTCGGCAACCAACAAAGCGAACCAATCTAAAATGCCCGAAGAATTTGCTCTTTATATGAAGAGTAAAGAGATTTTTAGTAAAAAATCCATAGAAGCCCAGCAAGGTTTCCAAACTTATACTAAAATACAATCGCTAATCCCGACAATGGTTTCTTTGCTAAATGGCAAAAACCTGACACCAGAAGTTATTTCTCAATTAAAACCTTCTACACAAGATGAAGCGATGTCTATCCAAGTGCTTTCGGGGATTGCAAAAGACCCTTCTTACGCAGGAAAAACTCCGACAGAAGTAGAAAAAGCTCTGAATGAGCAAATGAAAGAAGCTTTGGATTATTTCGGACCTCAAGCGACAAAACAATACAATTTGGATTTTGACCCAAGAGCGGAAATCGTGGGCGATAATTATGCAGATTATAAAGAAAAAATCTACGGAAACAACAGCTACGAAGGTCCAGATGCAGAACACGGAACGCACGTTGCTGGGATTATCGCAGGATTGCCACACGGCAAAGAAGTGCAATATGGTGTGGCTTACAAAGTTGCTAAAATAATGACCGTAAGAACCGTGCCAAACGGAGATGAACGTGATAAAGACGTTGCAAATGCCATAAGATATGCAGTGGACAACGGGGCAAAAATCATTAATATGAGTTTCGGGAAACCTGTTTCTCCTGGGAAAGAAGTGGTTTGGGATGCAATGAAATATGCTGAAGACAAAGGTGTACTTTTGGTAAAAGCAGCAGGTAACGAAAACGAAAATATAGAAGAAAACGTTTA
>JAUNTR010000169.1:0-2336 GCA_030538575.1 Cruoricaptor ignavus
TTTGTATATCCGACATCCCAATATTGTACGTTGCACCAAATGTAAAACGATTGATTTTCCCTTTAATAATCGGAGAAATACTCAATTGCTGATTGCCTGTATTGTCTTTTGCCGAACGCAAACTAACACCTGCCGCAAAGGAATTGGTATCATTGTAAACTTTCCCCAAAAGGTTCAAATCCATAATCCTTGCAGAGTTGGTATTTAGGTTCATTAATAAAGATGGCTCAACGGAAATGCCCTCTGCTACTTGCCAATCGTAACCTGCATTTAGGATATATTTTGTAGGCGAAGGTTCTATACCGTTTACGATAGGTTCGTCATTAGAAATCGGAATATCCAAAACGGAAACGCTCCCGAAAAATCCTTTATATGTAGCCTGCAAACCGAGATTGGCATAAGCGATAAAAATGCTATTCGCACCGTCCATCAACAATGGGTCGTTGGGATTTTGTGGATTTAGCATTCCTACATCTACATTCATATTATAAAAATTGATGCCTGTACCAAAAGAAAATTGGTCTTTCCTTTCTCCATCATCGCTCAACGGGATGAAATAAGATGCTCCTGCGGTAATTCCATTAGCAGAGATTGGTCCATTTTGGTCTCTGAAAAAAGAAACGCCCGCACCCAATCTATCCACAATATTGGCATGTAAACCTATGGTTTGTACATTGGGAGATTGGTCGAATTTGGAAAACTGTTTTTGGTAAGTCCCATGCAGAACCACATCATCGGTTTCGCCGTAGAAAGCGGGATTGATGAGAAACTTGCCGTCTAACAAATATTGCTGGTAAACAGGTAGTGTTTCTTGGGCATATCCCAAAAAACCAAAACTGATTGATATAAATAAAATAATTTTTTTCACGCTAAAAAGAAACTGCTACAAAGATAGAAAAAATTGTATTAATTAGCACTCAAATAATTTCGCCATTTTTCTACGGCTTCTTGCATATCCTTTGGCATCGGACTTTCAAAATACATTTCTTGTTTCGTGGTCGGATGTACAAAGCCCAAAGTATGAGCGTGCAAAGCGTGTCTTGGCAATACATCGAAAACATTTTGTATAAATTGTTTGTATTTCGGGAGGTTTTGCCCTCTTAGCGGAATGTGTCCTTCGTACCTTTCATCATTGAAAAGTGTATGCCCAATATGCCTGAAATGTGCCCTAATTTGGTGTGTTCTACCAGTTTCCAACTTGCATTCTACCCAAGTCATATAGCGAAAACGCTCCAATACTTTATAATGAGTTACGGCGTGTTTGCCTTGGCTTCCGTCTTCGTAAACCGCCATTTGCATTCTGTTTTTTTGGTGTCTGCCAATGTGTCCTCGTATTGTTCCTTCGTCTTCCTGCAAATTTCCCCAAACAAATGCCCAATACAAACGCTTGGTTTTTCTATCGAAAAATTGCTTGGCAAGGTAGCTTAATGCATATTCATTTTTTGCAATCACCAAAAGTCCCGATGTATCTTTGTCAATTCTATGTACGAGTCCAATTCTGTCTAAATCGGTATTCAGTCCATTTTTCTCAAAATGAAATGCCACAGCGTTTACCAAAGTGCCATCCCAATTCCCAAACCCTGGATGAACGACCATTCCCGCTTCTTTATCTACGACCAAAACATCATCGTCTTCATAAACAATATTGATGGGAATATCCTGCGGAATAATTACATTTTCCCTCGGAGGTCGGGTTAAAAGCACAGAAACTTCATCACCTGGTTTTACTCTATAATTTTGTTTTACAGGCTTTCCGTTTACAATAACGTTTCCTGCTCTGCACGTTTGCGATATTTTGTTTCTGGAAGAATTTTGGCGAAAAAGCAAAAGAAATTTATCTATCCTAAGCGGTTCTTGTTTTTTATCTACAATAAGGTTGAGGTGTTCGTAAAGCCCATCTCCCTCCTCATCGGTGTTTTCTGCATCGTAGTCGTTTCGTAGTTCTTCTTCGTAATTGTCTGTATAGTCGTTATTATAATCTTCCATTTAGGTAAAAAAGTTCAACATAAAAAATCTTTATAAATGATTTTCTACATTGTATTTCTTTATTTTTCTTTTAAGTTTTTGCTCGTTGACTTTTATGCTGTTATTCAAATTAATCTTGGAAAGTTTCCTATTGATATAACCCGTAATAAAGTCTGTTTTTCTTTTTTTGAGCAAAAATATAAAATCTTTATTAAACTTTTTCTTCCTATTGACTAAATCATTGGGAGATATTTCTTTATCAATAATATAAAGATTTGAATTAAATCCCACTTCTTCCATTAAATCCTCAACCAACGATTCTTTATTTGTAATACCAATAAAATAAAAATCTATATGATTGCCATATTTCT
>JAUNTR010000169.1:2436-4933 GCA_030538575.1 Cruoricaptor ignavus
GCAGGAACTTCCTCATACCTTATTGGTGGCAAAGTGGTATCTATTTTCATACGATACATAGAGTTCAACTGACTGATTTTTCCACCGAGTTCCGCAGGCGTTTTCTTACTTGCCCAAAGGTCGATTTGCATCCCTTGATCTCGCAAAGCACCACCTTCTGGATCTTGATAATATACAATATCGGAGTCATCTTGTCCACCGTCTTCGTAATCTACCAACCCAACTTCAAACAGATTATTGGCAATTATCGCCTTAGCTTCTTGCACTGTAAGCCCTACTAAATTGGGAACGGTTACATTTCTTTTCGGTCCTGTTCCGATGACCAAATCTATCGTAGAAAACCTTGGCAACAATGTTCCAGGTTTTAGAACATTACCATCCATTTGCATGCGGATAACGGCATCTCTTTGGATATTAGGCTCATAAATTGTATCTCCAACAGACAATCCCACAGATTCTAACTGTCGGAAAGCCAAACCTTTATATCTATCCAAAATATCTGGTACTTGTACTTTTGCCCAAGTTCTTGGGTTTACTCTCATAATTATAGAGCGTCCGCCCTTCACTCTTGCACCTGGATTTGGATAAATTTGTAATACCTGAAATGGTTTGAATTTCGGATCGTACTTAAAACTATCCACCTCATAATCCAATCCTGCATCATCCAAAACCTCTATAGCCTTGTGTACAGACATATTTACAACATTGGGTACAGGGATTTCTTTGCCGTGGTTGGTATGCACTTCTAACCAACGAAATGCGAGCCAAACCAAGCCCAAAAACATAGCGATACCGATAAGTAAATTAAGTAAAACCTTCCAATGGAAAAGTGATTTCAACATTTTTATCTCAATTAAAATAATAGGCAAATATATTAATAATTATTTTAGAGGCTACTGAATTTTCATCAAAATAATTTAATACCATTAAAATTTATCGCTTAATTATTTCAGGTTTTCAAGTTCTAAATTCATTAAAATGATTAAATTTGCCACTCCAATTCTTTTTATTATGAATAAAAAAAATATCGCCGTTGTAATGGGCGGATATTCCGATGAATACAAGGTTTCACTAAAAAGTGGCGAACTGATTTACACCTCTTTGGATAGAGAAATGTACAACGTATATAAAGTTGTTATCTTGGAAAACGAGTGGTATTTCCTAAACGAAGCCGAAGAAAAAATCGCCATCAACAAAGCAGATTTTTCGGTAACATTGGCAGATGGCAACCTCCTGAAATTTGATGTTTGTTTCAATACCATACACGGAAAACCTGGCGAAAATGGCGAACTGCAAGCCTACTGGGACATTGTGGGACAAAAATATACAGGCTGCGGATTTTACCAAAGTGCTTTAACTTTTAATAAAAAAGATACTTTGGCTGTTCTTGCCAAATACGGTATTCCATCGGCAAAAAGTTTTTATTTGAGAAAAAATGAAACCATCAATTTAGATAAAATTATTGATGAACTCGGCTTGCCTTGTTTTGTAAAACCTAACCAAAGTGGCTCTTCGCTCGGGATTTCCAAAGTGAAGGAAAGAGCAGAATTTGAAAAAGCTTTTGAACTGGCTTTTGCAGAAGACGATGAAATTTTGGTGGAAAGTTTCCTCAACGGAACAGAAGTTTCAGTCGGCGTAGTAGATATCGATGGAGAAGCTGTGGTATTGGGCATTACAGAAATTATCCCTGAAACAGAATTCTTCGATTACAAAGCCAAATACGAAGGTGCTTCGCAAGAAATAACCCCCGCAAGAATAGATGATGAAACCAAAAAACGTGTGGAAGATATTGCAAAACGTGCCTACATTTCACTTGGAATGAGCGGTTTCTCCCGAAGCGAATATATTATAATGAACGGAACGCCTTATATGTTGGAAATGAATACCAACCCAGGATTTTCACCCGCTTCTATCCTACCGCAACAGGCAACTCATTACGGGATTTCCATAAAAGATTTATGCGGAAATGAGGTTGAAAAAGCATTAAAAAAATAATTGAAAATCTAAAATTTTTAGAATGAAAATTGCTGTTTTTCCGGGCTCGTTTGACCCGATTACATTAGGACACTACGATATTATAGAAAGAGCCGCACCGCTTTTCGACAAACTGATTATCGCTATTGGGCAAAATTCTCAAAAAAAATATATGTTCCCTTTGGAAAAAAGAATGGAGTTTATAAAAAATTCAGTCTCCAATTTTGATAATGTGGAAGTAGATTTTTTCGAGGGTCTAACGGTGGATTATTGCTTCAAAAAAAATGCTCAATTTATATTGAGAGGACTTAGAAATCCCGCCGATTTCGAGTTTGAAAAAGCCATTGCCCACACGAATAGAACAATGGCTCATAAAAAATTAGAGACCGTTTTTCTACTCACTTCTTCGGGAAAATCATTCATCAGTAGCAGTATTGTAAGAGAAATTATAACACACGGTGGCGAATACGAACTCCTCGTTCCAGATTTCGTAAGAGTTTAGGAAACAGAGGTTAAGGTTAAG
>JAUNTR010000170.1 GCA_030538575.1 Cruoricaptor ignavus
TAACAAGTAAATCCCGAAACAACTGCCTTTGCACAGCAATGTTGTACAATCCAGCGGAAAAAAATCCAGAAGAAGGGAAACACATTCTTTCTAAAAAAGAAGAATTTAAGTTATTATCAAAATTTAAAAAACTCAAAAAAATATTATGGAAAAAGTAGTTTTAGCATATAGTGGAGGTTTAGATACTTCGTTTTGTGCCGTTTATTTATCAAAAGTTAAAAATTTGGAAGTTCACGCCGTTATGGTAAATCTTGGTGGATTTTCCGAAAAAGAATTAGCAGAAACCGAAGCCAAAGCTTACCAATTCGGTGCAAAATCTTTCAAAGTAATTAATGATGAACAATTATATTATGATAATTGTATTAAATATTTAATTTTCGGTAATGTACTGAAAAACAATACTTATCCACTTTCCGTAAGTTCAGAGCGTGTTTTCCAAGCAACCGCAATCGCAGAATACGCCAAAAGCATCAATGCAAAATATATTGCACACGGTAGCACAGGAGCAGGAAATGACCAAGTGAGATTCGATAGTATTTTCCAAATTTTATTACCTGAAACTGAGGTGATTACACCTATTCGAGATTTGAAATTATCCCGAAATGAGGAACTCGATTTTCTAAAAGAACACGGTTTTGAAATGAATTTCGAGAAATCTCAATACTCCATTAATAAAGGACTTTGGGGAACTTCCGTAGGAGGAAAAGAAACGCTGACTTCCAACGAAAGTTTGCCAGATTCTGCATTTCCAACGGCAGTTACAAAAACCGAAGCAGAGGAGCTTACCATCACTTTTGAAAAAGGAGAAATTACAAAAGTTAATGACAAACATTTTTCAAAACCTACGGAAGCCATACATTACATTCAAGAATTGGCTCAACCCTTTGGTATTGGGAGAGATACGCACGTTGGCGATACAATTATCGGGATTAAAGGTCGAGTTGGTTTCGAGGCAGCAGCTCCTTTAATTATCGTAAAAGCACATCATTTGTTGGAAAAACACACTTTAACAAAAAGTCAGATGTTGATAAAAGACCAACTCAGTTTGCAATATGGCAATTATTTGCACGATGGTTTGGTTTTAGACCCTGTAATGAAAGATATAGAAACTTTATTTAAAACTTCCCAAGAAAAAGTTACAGGATTGGTAAAAATATTGTTGAAACCTTATCATTTTTCATTAATTGGAATAGAATCCGAAAACGACCTAATGTCCTCAAAATTCGGAGCTTATGGAGAAATGAATAAAACTTGGACGGAAAATGATGTAAAAGGATTTTCCAAAATTTATTCTAATGCATTGAGTATTTATCATCAAATTCATTCAAAATAAAAAATATGAAAAAAATAAAAGTAGGAATCGTTGGCGGAACAGGAATTACAGCAGGAGAACTTATCCGAATTTTGCTCCATCACCCAAATGTTGAGATTTCTTTTCTCACAAGTACAAGTATGCAAGGACACCCAATTTCGGAGGTTCATAAGGATTTAATTGGAGAAACCGAACTGAAATTTCAAGAAATTGCAGAGCCTGCCGATGTGGTTTTTCTTTGCCTGCCTCATGGCGAAAGCAAGGTTTGGTTGGAAGAAAATGAAAAACGAATTACAGAAACCACGAAAATCATCGATCTTGGAAACGATTTCCGAGTAGATGAAATTTGGAATAATAAAAAATTTGTGTACGGTCTTTGCGAATTTAATAAACAAGAAATCATCACTGCGGATTACATTGCAAATCCAGGATGTTTTGCTACGGCAATTCAGCTTGGGGTTCTGCCGATTTTGGGACAAGAAAACATAGAAAATGTACATTGCGTGGGAATTACGGGTTCTACCGGAGCAGGAAAAGCATTGCACCAAACAACCAATTTCAATTGGCGAAATAATAATATTTCTCCTTACAAAACCTTTATTCATCAGCATATTGCAGAAATTGAAAAAAGCATTTCCAAAATATCTGCTGTTCCAACCAATATCAATTTTGTACCTTGGCGAGGCGATTTTACAAGAGGGATTTTTGTTACATTAATGTTGCAAACAAAACTCCCTGCAAGTGAAATTTTAGAGGCTTATAAGTATGCTTATAAATACTCCAGATTTGTATTTGTTTCGCAAAGTCCGATAGATTTAAAACAAGTGGTAAACACCAATAAATCCTTAATTTATCTGGAAAAAGTAGGCGATAATTTAGCCGTTCATGTTGCGATAGATAACCTGTTGAAAGGAGCTTCGGGGCAAGCAGTACAAAATATGAACCTGATGTTTGGCTTTGATGAAAAAGCAGGACTTAACTTAAAATCAACCGTTTTTTAAAAAAATAAAGTAAAATGAATTTATTTGATGTTTATCCGCTTTTACCTATCAATATCGTAAAAGCTAAAAATTGTAAACTTTGGGATGAAAACGGTGTAGAATATTTGGATTTTTATGGTGGACACGCTGTGATTTCCGTAGGGCATTCGCATCCGTATTATATATCAAAAATTAAAAATCAACTGGACGAAATTGGTTTTTACTCCAATTCTGTGATTAATAAATTGCAAGAAGAATTGGCAACAAAATTAGGCGAAATTTCAGGATGCAAAGATTACCAACTTTTTCTTTGCAATTCGGGAGCAGAAGCCAATGAAAACGCTTTTAAAATCGCTTCTTTTATTTCAGGAAAAAAGAAATTTATCACATTTACCAATTCTTTTCACGGCAGAACTTCCGCAGCGGTTGCTGCAACGGACGACCAATCCATCGTTGCTCCTGTAAATGAAACGGATAATTTTATCTTTTGCGAATTTAATAATGTTTCTCAATTTCAATTATTATTTAATGAAAATAAAGAAGATTTAGCTGGAGTTATTTTAGAAGGTATTCAAGGAATTGGAGGAATCGTTTTGCCTTCGGAAGAAATGATGAAAACCATCAATCAATTATGCAAAGAAAACCAAGTTTATTTTATTTTAGATGAAATACAAAGTGGTTATGGCAGAAGTGGGAAATTTTTCGCTTACCAGTATTATGATGTACAACCAGATATTATTACCGTAGCAAAAGGAATTGCCAACGGATTCCCTGTTGGTGCGGTTTTGGTTAGTCCAAACATTCCTGCAAAACACAAAATGCTTGGGACGACATTTGGTGGAAATCATTTGGCTTGTACTGCCTCTATCGCTGTTTTAGATATTATTAAAGATGAAAATCTTGTTGAAAAATCATCAGAAAACGGAGCGTATTTGTGTGAAAAATTAAAATCAATTCCTCAGATAAAATCCATTCGTGGAAAAGGCTTAATGATTGGGATAGATTTTGAAATTCCAGCTTCGCAAGTTTCTAAAAAATTGAGAGAAGAATATAAAATATTAGTTGGTAGTGCGTCTAATCCTCACACAATGAGATTGTTGCCTCCGCTTACAATAAGTAAGGAAGAGATAGATTATTTTGTGAAATCTCTACAACTTTCGCTTCAAAATTAATAAAAATATATTTTGATAAAATTATAAAAATATGAAAAACTTCACATCGGTTCATGATATAACTAATATAGAACAACTTGTAAATGAGGCTTTTGAAGTAAAAAAAGATTTATTCGCAAATCCTAATTTAGGTAAAAATAAAACTTTGGGATTGGTATTTCTTAACCCAAGTCTTAGAACGAGAATGAGTAGCCAAAAAGCAGGTCAGAATTTGGGAATGCAAGTGCAAATCATCAATGCAGGAGCAGATGCTTGGGCTTGGGAATTTGGCGAAGGTGTTGTAATGGATGGTAGCACGGCTGAACACGTAAAAGAAGCCGCAAAAGTTCTTAGCCAATATTGTGATGTTATTGGTTTGCGGGCGTTTCCAGGACTGAAAGATAGAGATTACGATTATAGCGAACACGTTCTCAATACATTTATAAAATATGCAGATATTCCCGTTATTTCTTTAGAATCTGCTACAAGACATCCTTTGCAAAGTTTTGCAGATTTAATAACCATAAAGGAAAATTGGAATAAAATTGAAAAACCAAAAGTAGTTCTTAGTTGGGCTCCTCATTCCAAATCTTTGCCACAATGCGTTTCCAATTCCTTCGCAGAGTGGATGAATGTGGCTGATGTAGATTTCAGTATTGCAAATCCCGAAGGTTACGATTTGGCTCCTGAATTTATAGGTAATGCTAAGGTTTTTCATAATCAAAAAGAAGCTCTGGAAAACGCTGATTTTGTCTATATTAAAAACTGGTCGTCTTATGAAAATTACGGTGCAATGCCAAAGGTGGAAGATAATTGGTTGATTGGTGAGGATTTTGTAAAAGCCAACCCAAATACTCATTTTATGCACTGTTTACCTGTTCGTAGAAACTTGGAAATGGCAGATGCTTTATTAGATTCTCCAAAGTCATTGGTTTACCAACAAGCCTTTAACAGAACGGTTTCTATGCAAACCATCATCAAAAAAATATTGGAAAACACCTTGTAAAATGGAAGATTTATTCATCATAAAAATTGGTGGCGAAACCATAGATAATACGAAAGCTCTTGAGAATTGTTTGTGTACAATTGCCCAAAGTGGAAAAAAAATTATTTTGATACACGGTGGCGGAAAAAAAGTAACCGAACTGGCAGCAAAACTCGGATTAGAACAAAAAATGGTTAATGGGAGAAGAATAACTTCCGCTGAAACTATGGAACTTTGCACAATGATTTATGCAGGATTGCTCAACAAAACTATTGTCGCAAAATTAGCATCTGAAAGCAAAACTGCCATTGGACTTTCGGGAGCGGATTTAAATTGCATCATTTCTGAAAAAAGAAAAAATACCGAAATAGATTACGGATTTGTTGGAGATATAAAATTAGTAAATCATAATATTTTTAATGATTTTATTTCAAAAAATATAATTCCAGTAGTTTGTGCTGTAAGTTTAAGT
>JAUNTR010000171.1 GCA_030538575.1 Cruoricaptor ignavus
TACAAACCCCGACTTATTTCTTACAAACCCCGACTTTAAAATTAGTCTATGTTGGCAACTTAAATAGTTATAAACCTGTTTATCAAATAGTTGAGTCTTAATAGCACCTGGTATCCTGTACTTTATTAACAATCAAATAGTCACATTAGACTTAGTGTAGTTATTTATTTGGATAATGTAAGAAGTCATATTGATTAGTAATTCCATTGAGTAACTAACTATAAAAGTTGTTTTAAAATAAACTTTATCACTTCTTACAAACCCCGACTTTTATTCTTGCCCTTTTAGAAGATTCATTACAGCATCAATATACTCATCATCTTTTAAGTCTTTATGAATTTTCCTCTTCAATAACTTGGATATTTTGTCATAGCCCAAAGCCTTGTATATGTCGGCTATTTTCTTCTTATTTTCTTGTGATAATTCTCTTACGCTATAAATATGATATAATGCTCGCTGTCTTTTTAAAGCATCCAAATCTTCTATTTCTTTAACTTGACCTATGGCTTCTTTTTTATAAAACAATTGAAATTTGATATTTTTATTTTCAAAAGAATAGTTAAATCCATAAGCGTAATTTCCACCGTTAACTTCTGCCCTAATTCTTTTCAAATATTCATCGATTTTTGATGGATATGATGTATTTAAGTTCATTTCTTCAACGAACTTCTGGATACTTATTGTTGTGCCATTGTAAGGTATAAATTTCGATAGCCAAAAAATAAAAGATAATGTCTTAGCACTTCTAAGGTTCATTACAAAATCATTTTCCAACTTCAAAAATTTACTCATATCCAGTAAACTTTCCATTGTCTTTTTGTGCATATTAAACTGAATAAATTGTTTGTTTTTGTTCCATTTTACAGCTTCTATAAACGGAACTAGTTCAATATCTCCAGTTTCTACATCATTGATGATTTGCCAATTGAGGTTGGATAAAAATATAAAAGACTCGAAAAGCTCCCTATTCTTAATATCTTTATCCAGTTTTATGGTCTTAAAATTAATCGTAAATCTAGCTCTCGTATTCTCTGCCCAATCTTTGAAAATGTCCTCAAAAGTCATTTGCCTATTTTGGACTTGAATTACATCCAATGGGGAAACATCTTTAATATGCTTTTGCTGCTCATCTTTTACGGCACTTAGTATGACATTAATAATTTTTGTAGGTAATAGTGTCAAATTCTTTTTTCGCATAAAACTGAAAAGCCGTTCTGTGTAAAGAATTGTACGTATGTTGGGATTATCCTTAAATTCTTGGATAATATCGTAATTTATTTCTTCGATTTTTGCTTTGTAAACTTCTTTTTTCTTCATTAAAATTTTATATATTTGTGTTGCAAAAATGATTTCTAAGAAATCATCAAATTCCAAACCGCCTTATCTTTTTGATTTGTGCGGTTTTTTTATGGATAATCCTGTTCTGGCTCCGTTCCTAAGATTTCGTCTTTTATAACTTTTTCTCTGATGAAATGCATTGATGAGCTTATTTCTATTTCAGAAAATGAAATTTGGTGTTCTTGGTTCAAATAATACTCATACAGTTCCTTTTTTCCATTACTTATCATTTTCTCAAAAATCCATTCCGGAATGGTAATTAATAATGAATTAATATTTATTATCATTTTCGTGGCTACAAACATATTTCTTGTAATTTCATAACCATTCCTTTTGAATTTTATTGGGATAAAAACTCCAGTTTTTTTATCATTATCAATAGTTTTTGTGAAAATTGTAACACTCCTTATTTCTACTCTCGGTATACTATTTTTAAACCGACCTACAATTTCCTTATTTACCTTTCTCCTAACGGAATAAGCAATCCATCTATCTGGGGTATCAAATTTATGACACAAAAATTTATGAAATTTTTTGAGTCCAGTATTAATGTTATGATACACCACTACCTTACCATTAGACAGTTTCACAGAAGCCTCATATCTTTGAAATAAGGAACTCATTTTGAAAGTTTATACCTTTCCTCCAAAATATCCATTATTTCCTCAAAAAACTTCATACGGGTATAATCTAGCTCTCCTTTTACATAAGCTTTATATGCTAAAAAATCTTTTATATAATCCATAGTTTCTTTGCTTAGCATTATAGAGGAATCCTTACTCTTATGCTTACTATCTTTACTACGACGACCACTAATCAATTTTGTTTGTCCTTCATCACGAGGAATATCATACCTTTCTTTCAGGATTTCTACCGCTTCATCAATTGCTGATGTATTATTGTAAGAACGTTCTCCCAGCTCAACCACTTTGTATCTCCTAAAATTAATAAGTCTATCCCAATCTTTTTCATACATACGAATACTATATCTTATCAAACCTGTATCTTGGTGTTTTAGTAGGGCATCTAATCCAAATATATTTTCAGACATATCAGTTATTTACTTTAATTAATTGATTGCAAAGATAATTAGTGTTTTTAAAATATACAAAATAAATAAGTTATTTATTTTAATTATTGAAATATAAGTTTATTAAAACTCTCTATTAAACAAAATAGTTATTTAGTTATATTATTTGTTTTAATTCATATATTTAGATTAATTTTGCTGTGGCTTTTTGCCTACTCGTAATAATACAAACATATTAATTATATCGGTTAAATAATCTATTTATTCATTTATAAATTAATTATTTAACTTTTTTATTTTATTTATTATTTCATTAATAAGGTTTTGATAATCTTCACTGGCACGAGAATTAGGTGCTATCTGAAAAATTGTTTTCCCTTCTCGTTTAGCATTCTCTACATTAACATCTTGACGAATGAAAGTATTGAAAAAATATTCTTTCGCCTGTTCCAATGCCAACGCTTTGTATTCTCTAAAGTTTCTTGTATTCGTAAGGACTTTATTAAAAAAGAATCCCAAAAACTCTAATTTAGGATTGTATTTATTTCTAATGCTCACCAAACTTGGCAACAATTCTTTAATACCTTCAATAGAATATTCTTCTGCTTCGATAGGAGATAATACATAGTCAGATGATGCTAATGCTATTTCCCCAAGCCCTAAATCTCCAGTTAAAGGACGAGGAGGGCAATCGATAATAATATAGTCAAAAGATAATTTTTCTCCTAAAATATGAAGCATATTTTTTAAAGTATTTCTTTCTTTTTTAATTTTTTCTATATTTCTATCTCCTGCCAAAATAAACAGACTTTCTCCTTTTTGTGTTAATCTAAACTCACCAGTTTTTTCCAATAAATTTTTTACGGTATAAGAATAATCTCTTGAAATTTTATAGCCTATCGAAAGATTTCTCTGAGCATCAAAATCGACAAGAAGAACTTTATTTTTCAGCTCTGCTAAGGCAGCTCCAAGATGGATTGTTGTTGTTGTTTTTCCAACGCCTCCTTTTTCTGTAATAATTGATATTATCTTAGTTTTCATATATGAAAAATTTATTGCAAATATACCAAATAAAATAGTTAAAAACATAATTTAACTATTTTATTTTAAACACTTACTATGACAAATATTATGTGTTTTTATCAGCCATTTTGGCAATATTATCAAAAAAATTACACTCAATTTTATACAATTCAAAAGTAAAATATTGTTTAACAAAAAAATGTCACTAATGAAATTAACTAATGACGAAAAAATCTTGCGAGAGATTGTGAAAAAATCCAGAGAAAATCCTGTTTTCAAACAGAATCTTCTTTCTCACCCAATCGAAACCATTGAACAGTTCCTTGGTCATCCAATTAATTTACCTGAAGGAAAAACCTTATCAGTTGTAGATCAAACGGATCAAAATGTCATTTACATTAATCTTCCGTCAGAAATCGATTTGGAAGATATGGAGTTAGATGAAATGCAATTAGATGCAGTGTCTGGAGGAGATGGTATAATAATAGTAAAGCCAAATAATGCTGGGAATAATATTTTTGGTGAAGATTAAATAATTAATTAAGCGTATTGGCTTATTTAACAGGTCAATACGCTTTTTTTATTGAAAATATTTATGAATAGGTTGAATATTTCTATTTTGATAATGTATTTTTTAACATCCTTTGGATGTTATTCTTCCTATTTGTTTTCACAAAGTGGAATTAATAACATAAGAAATGAATTTTCAATTTCTGCTGACAGCTTAATTAGGATTGGTGAAAAATATCAAGAAAAAGGAGATATTGCTAAATCCATTGAATTTTTTGAAAAAGGATTAGCTATATACAAGGGTTCAAATAATTACAAAAAAATTGGTGATTGTTATAGTTTTATTGCGATATCTTATTATTACAAAGGTGATTATTCAAATGCTATTTCGAATTTTGAAATTAGTAGAATAAATTATGAAAAAGCGGACTACCATAAAGGTATTTCGTCAATAAATAATAATATCGGAGGTATTTACAATCATATTGGCAATTATATAAAATCTTTAGAATACTATCAGAACGTTTTAAAAATTGAAAAAAAAACTGTCAATAAAGATGTTATTGCTGCCACTACCCAAAATATTGGAGTAATATATACAAAACTAGAAGATTACGAAAAAGCTAAAGAATATCTTTAC
The DNA here is from genome assembly GCA_030538575.1 of Cruoricaptor ignavus. Classification (GTDB taxonomy): domain Bacteria; phylum Bacteroidota; class Bacteroidia; order Flavobacteriales; family Weeksellaceae; genus JAUNTR01. The sequence goes on from JAUNTR010000171.1 coordinate 4,542, forward strand.
AAAGCAAATATTATTTTTTATAATTTAAATGATGAAAAAGGTATTGCTCAAAACCTAGCATCCTTAGCTAAAATATCTATTAAGCAGGATAGACTTACCGAAGCGAAGGAAAAATTAGAAAAATCACTAGAAATAGTCAATCAAACAAAAGATGATCAATTAAGATTAGAGGTTTTATTAAACTTAGGGTTATTATATGAGAAACAGTCTCTTCTTAAAAAATCTATTGAAAATTATAATAGTTGTCTTTTGTTATCTAGAAAAATGAACAATAGGCAATACTTAAGTTGAAAGTTCAAGTCATAAGTGCAACACTTTAAAAAAGCAAAAAAAA
>JAUNTR010000172.1 GCA_030538575.1 Cruoricaptor ignavus
GGGTTACCCTTTTTGTTTTTTACAGAAATGTGGGAAAGATTCGGATATTATCTGATTTTAGGAATTTTTGTACTTTATATGATTGACCCGAAAGATACGGGCGGTTTAGATTTTTTAGATAAAACGGCTTACGATATTTTCGGGACTTTTATCGCACTTACTTACCTTACACCGTTTTTAGGTGGATTTTTGGCAGACCGTGTTTTGGGTTATGTAAAAGCCATCTACATTGGTGGTTTCCTTATGGCAGCGGGATATATCAGTTTGGGATTATTCCAGCAGATGCCGTTATTTTATCTTTCTCTTGGGTTGATTATCGTAGGGAATGGCTTTTTCAAACCAAGTATTTCCACGCTTCTTGGCAATCTTTATTCCGAAGAGAAATATCAAGCCAATAAAGATGCAGGTTACAATATTTTCTATATGGGGATTAATATCGGGGCGTTGGTTTGTAATTTCGTAGCAGCATATATGAGGAATAAATATGGTTGGGGACCAGCATTTATGACCGCAGGATTTGGAATGCTGTTCGGGATGTTGGTTTTCACTTTAGGAATGAAACACATACGTACTGCAAATATCCTAAAACCGGCACAAGAGGGTGATACCAAACTTTCTTCTATTTTATTAAAGGTTTTTGTTCCTGCCATTATTGCGGGGCTTATCGGTTGGGTTATTCCTGGGGATATTTTTGGTAGTGATAGTACAGATGCCTTTATTTTCGCATGTATTCCTGTAATTTATTTTTATGTAAGTCTCTATGTAAAAGCCAATGCGGAAGATAAAAAACCTATCGGAGCGTTATTGGCGATTTTTGCAGTGAGTTTGATGTTCTGGGCGATTTTCAAACAAAACGGAACAGCATTAACCAATTGGGCAAAATATTATACCGATAGAACTGCACCTGCAATTGTAGAAAAACCTTTGGAAGCCATCTATTTGGTAGAATCTACAAATTATAAAGATAAAGAAACCCCTGTGTACGATGAGCAGTTTAGGGCTCAGAAAAACGATGATGGCACTGCGAAAAAAGAGTTAGGCAAAGATGTCTATTTCCGAAATGTTTCTCCTGAGCAGAAAGCCGTTTTAGAAACCAATCCAGATAAACCAGTTTATCTATTCAACACCGAGTTGTTTCAATCTGTAAATCCATTTTGGGTAATTGTTCTTACGCCAGTTGTAGTCGGCTTTTTTATGATGCTGAGACGACGTGGCAAAGAACCTTCCACACCATCTAAAATCGTTTTGGGATTATTTATTTCCGCATTATCTTGTTTGGTAATGGTTGGTGCAGTATATGTCGGAGGCAATGGTTTAGAGAAAGTATCTTCTTGGTGGCTCATAGCAACTTACGGTGTCATTACGGTTGGTGAGCTTTGCCTTTCACCGATGGGATTATCGTTGGTTTCAAAACTTTCTCCACCGAGAATTACAGCATTGATGATGGGTGGTTTCTTCCTTTCCACTTCTATTGGGAATAAATTATCTGGAGTTTTGGCAAGTATGTGGTACAATTACGAAGACAAGTCCAACTTCTTCCTTGTGAATTTTGGTTTGCTCCTAATCGCCACATTATTAGGCTTATCCATTTTGAAAAAATTAAATAAGATAATGAAAGAAAAAGGTGTGAAATAACCAATTTGCATTTCAGAATAAAAAATCGTAGATATTTTCTGCGATTTTTTTTGTTTTAGAGTTGATGGAATGATAAAAAAAACTATATTTGCTAATCTTTAACAAAAATTAACAATTAAATAATGGATACAGCAGTTGTAAAGAAAGGACATCCTAAGGGTCTTTATCTTTTATTTTTCACTGAAATGTGGGAGCGTTTCAGCTATTATGGTATGCGTGCAATCCTCATCTATTACCTTACGAAAACTTATTTGCAAGGTGGTTTGGCGATAGATCCTGCACAAGCGAGTTTAATCTACGGAAACTTTGCCGGATTGGTATATTTTACCCCACTTATTGGTGGTTGGCTTTCCGATAAATATCTTGGGCAGCGTTTGGCAATTACCATTGGAGGTATTACAATGATGTTGGGGCAATTTACTCTATTCGCTATAAATACGCATACAGGATTATATCTTGGTTTACTTCTGTTAATCATTGGTAATGGTTTCTTTAAACCTAATATTTCTACATTGGTGGGAAATCTGTATCCCGAAGGAGATGATAGGAGAGATTCTGCATTTTCCATATTCTATATGGGGATTAATTTAGGTGCGTTGCTTGCTCCAATTGTTATCGGGGTTTTAACAGAAGATTTGTTTGCACAAAAAGATCCATCAGGAGAAATTATGACCTATGGTTATAAATATGGATTCTTGGCTGCTGCAATCGGTATGCTTATTGGTCAACTTTTGTTTAATCTTTTTGCACAGAAATATCTTGGTGAAATAGGTAAAAGGCCTAAGAAAAAACTAAACGTTGCTGATGAAATTTCCGTAGTAAAAGATGAATTGGAAGGAAACGAAGAATTGAAAAAAGTAGAAAAACAAAGGGTAAGTGTTATCTTTATTTTATTCCTTTTTGCTGTATTCTTTTGGGCAGGCTTCGAGCAGGCTGGTTCTTCCATTGCACTATATACAGATGCTTATATCGACAGAAATATCACTTTGCCAATAGTTGGTAATTATACAATTCCGGCATCATTATTCCAATCTGTAAACCCATTCTTTATTGTAGTTTTAGCACCTTTATTTGCCATTTTCTGGAGTTCTAAATTGGGTAAAAAATTAACAACTCCTGTTAAAATGGGATTGGGGATGATTATCCTTGGGATAGGTTTTTGGTTTATGCTTGGTGCTGTTTCCGAGAGAGGTGGTGATATTTCAGACCCAACAATAAAAGCGAGTCTTTGGTGGTTGGTAATGACTTATTTCGTACACACAATTGGGGAACTTTGTTTATCTCCTGTTGGGCTTTCCGTAGTTACAAAATTAGCTCCTGTAAGGTTGGCATCTTTGCTAATGGCAGTTTGGTTATTGTCCTCATCGGTTGCTAATTTCTTGGGCGGTTATATTGCTGCTTATGTAGAAAAATTAGGAGCGGGACAAGTCTTTACTTATATTTCCAGTTTCGTAATTATTTGTGGGGTATTACTTTTATTATTAAGTAAACCTATCAGCAAAATGATGCACGGCGTGAAATAAATTAACCTAAAAATATTACACACAAAAACCTCTGAACATTCAGAGGTTTTTTTTAATTTAGCCTTCTGAAAAAAATAAGATGAATTTAACAACGGAAGATATACAGAATTTTAAAGGCAAGTATCCGAAACAAATTTGGGGACTTTTCTTTTCCGAAATGTGGGAACGCTTTTGCTTCTACGGAATGCGAGGAATGCTTACCTACTTTATGGTAACAGAACTACTGATGAAAGAAGATATTGCACAACTGCAATATGGTGCAACTCAGGCTTTTGTTTATGCCTTTACATTCGTAGGAGGTTTGTTTGCCGATAAGATTTTAGGTTTCAGAAAATCCCTTTTTTGGGGCGGACTTATGATGATTGCAGGGAGTCTTATTTTAGCGATGAATCCTCACCAAAATTTCTTCTTAGGAATTGCTTTTACCATTATTGGGACAGGTTTTTTCAAGCCTAATATTTCCACTATGGTCGGCAAACTCTACAAACCAAATGATCCACGCACCGATGCTGGTTTTTCCCTATTCTATGCAGGGATAAATATGGGAGCGTTATTAGGCGGATATATTTGTATCGCAGTAGGAAAAGGGGAAATGTTTCAAAACCTAATTCCCGAGCATTTGCGATGGAACATTGCATTTGGTTTTGCCGCTTTGGTCATGGTTATTAGCCTTATTAATTTTTTCTTCACTCAGAAAAGTTTGGCGACCATTGGTTTGCAACCAGGGCATCCGCTTTCCGATAATCCTATGCAAAAAATATCTAAATGGAAGGAATACGCCGTTTATTTCGGGACATTGGTTTTCATTCCGCTCATTATGATTATGGTATCCAAAACCGAGTACACCGATTTATTTATGTACATTATCGGTCCTGTAACATTACTTTATTTATTTTATGAAATGACCAAAGTTACACCTTCCGAGAGGAAAAAACTTTGGGCAGCTTTGGTATTCATATTATTTTCCATCTTGTTTTGGGGAATCTACGAACAAAGTGGCGGTTCGCTAAGTATTTTTGCAGCTAAAAATCTCAACAAAGATTTATTGGGATTAGACCCGAACGGAGTTAATAATTCGGGTGGAGCATTTTTCATTATCTTTTTAGCACCTTTGGCAGGATTATTTTGGCTTTGGCTTAGCAAAAGAAAATTAGAACCCAACACCATCGTGAAATTTGGGCTCGGATTTTTGTTTCTTGGTTTCGGGTATTACGCTTTGTTTGGCACGCGCTTATTCGCTGATGCTGCGGGAGTTACATCGCTTAATATGTTTACTGTAGCTTTGCTTATCATCACCTTTGGCGAACTTTGTTTGTCGCCTATCGGGCTTTCGATTATGACGAAACTTTCCACCAAAAACCTACAAGGTATGATGATGGGACTTTGGTTTTTAGCCTCCGCATACGGGCAATATGTAGCAGGAATTATCGGGTCTAATATGTCCAAAGCTAAGGAAGGAGCAACCAATTACGAAGCACTAATAACCTACACCGAAGGCTACAAACAATTGGCATTGTACGCTATAATTGCAGGAGTTGTTTTAATTGTGATTTCTCCTTTAATAAAGAAATTAATGCAAGATGTGAGATAAATACCGAAAAAAAAGAAGTTTTTTTTTATTAAAGTATTTTTATTTTGGGCAGCTATTCCGCCCTCCGCTCCCGCTTTTTTTGTTCCGCTTCGCTACACAAAAAAGAGCTCCACTCAGGTCGGGCT
>JAUNTR010000173.1 GCA_030538575.1 Cruoricaptor ignavus
CTGATTTTGATAAAGTTAAAGAAATTTTCGAGGAGATAGAATTTCGCAGATTATACGAAAATCTTTACAAAGCCTTCCATCCTCAAACTACTGATGTTGTTCCCGAAGCATCTGCAACTCAAAAAAAACAATCGACAGATCAAGCTGTTCAACTCGATTTATTTGCTAATTTCGAGGAACAAGAGCAACCGATTTCCACGAAAACTACAATTGCGGAAAGCGACCATTTGTATCAATTCGTAAAAGATGAAAAAGCCCAAAATATATTGGTAAACAATCTTTTACAGCAAAGAGCCGTTTGTTTCGATACAGAAACTACATCGCTCAACGAGTTGGAAGCCGAATTGGTCGGGATGAGTTTTTCTTATCAAAAAGGATTGGCGTATTATATCCCAATCAGCGAAAATAAGGAAGAAGCATTGGCAACGTTGGAAATCTTCAAACCATTTTTCGAGAAAGAAGATATTTTGAAAATTGCCCATAATTTGAAATTTGATTTAAAGGTTTTAAAACAATACGATATTGAAATCAAAGGAAATGTCTTCGATACGATGATTGCCCATTACTTGCTTAATCCTGATGGAAGACACGGAATGGATTATCTATCAGAAGTTTACCTTAATTATATTCCTGTTTCCATAGAAACCATTATTGGTAAAAAAGGGAAAAAGCAAGGCAATTTTCGAGATGCCGATTTGCTTTCTCAAACCAATTATGCCGCAGAAGATGCGGATATTACTTACCAACTTTACGAGTTGTTTGCCCCACAATTGGTAAAGGAAAATTTGGAAGATTTATTCTATAAAGTAGAAATGCCACTGATGAAAGTTTTAGCAAAAATGGAACTTGCAGGTGTAGCTTTGGATACAGATTGGCTGGCACAAGAAAGCCGAGATTTGGAAAGCGATTTGAGGAAATTGGAAACCCAAATTTTTGAACTTTCCGATGAGGAATTCAACCTAAATTCCCCGAAACAATTGGGAGATATTTTGTTTGATAAATTGAAGTTGGACAGCAAAGCCAAAAAAACGAAAACGGGACAATACGCAACCTCCGAAGATGTGTTGCAAAAATTGGTTTCCAAGCACGAAATCATCCCGCTGATTTTGGAGTACAGAACTTACCAAAAACTGAAATCTACTTATGTGGATGCTTTGCCGACTCAGATAGATAAAAGTGATAATCGTGTGCATACCAATTTCTCGCAAACTACCGCAGCTACGGGGCGTTTGGCTTCTGTAAATCCGAATTTGCAAAATATCCCAATCCGAACATTGCGAGGGCAACAAATTCGTGGAGCGTTTAGAGCTGCTGAAGGTAAAAAGATTATTTCCGCCGATTATTCGCAGATAGAACTTCGCCTGATTGCAGAGATTTCCGATGAAACGAATATGATACAAGCCTTCCAAAATGGGGAAGATATTCACGCATCTACGGCATCTAAACTTTTTAAAGTTAATTTAGAAGATGTTACGAAAACCCAGCGTTCGCAGGCAAAAACCGTGAATTTTGGAATAATTTACGGGCAAGGTGCTTTTGCTTTGGCAGAGCAAACGGGACTTTCCCGAACGGAGGCTAAACAAATGATAGATGCCTATTTTGCGACTTATCCAAAGTTGAAAGAATGGATGACCGAGCAAGTGAAAAAGGCGAGAGAATTGGGCTTTGTAGAAACCATTTTAGGAAGACGACGACATTTGAAAGACATAGCATCTAACAATCCTGTGGTTCGTAGCCACGCAGAAAGAAATGCCGTGAATGCCCCAATACAAGGGAGTGCCGCAGATATTATAAAAATAGCAATGATAAAAATAGATGAGCAACTGAGCGAGCAAAACTTGGCGACCAAAATGCTATTGCAAGTGCATGACGAATTGCTTTTTGAAACGCCTTTATCGGAAGTAGAAAAGGCAAAAACACTCATAAAAACTGAAATGGAAAATGCGATTGAAACACAAGTTCCGTTGTTGGTAGAAGTAGGTATTGGCGATAATTGGTTAGAGGCTCATTAATCTTTTCTAATGAAATTTAAAATAAAAAAAATACCGCTAAATCAATTTTTAGCGGTATTTTTATTTATTAAAAGTTCTATTTCTTCAAAACTTTTTCGGAGGTTGTTTTTCCATTTTTGTGTTGTATTTTTAGGATGTACAATCCGCTTTTTAGTTCGGGTAGAAGTAGCTTTTCGGTAGGTTTATTTACTTGTTTTACCAATCGTCCTGCAATATCTATTATGGAAATTGAAGCGATGTTTTCATGGTTTTTAATAGAAATAAAATCCTTGAAAGGATTTGGATAGATCAACGTTTCCTTCGTGAAAACATCTGCAGTTGCCAAATTATTATTTTGATGAATGACACCTACGCCACTCAAATCGAAACCTGAGCTGGGAAATGGCGTAGGAAAAGGGTCTATTGCGATATTTCCTTTGCTGTCGTAGGTGCGGTACGGTTCTTTATTTGTCCCGATAACATCAATAATTTTCACGTGTGTGATCGCATTTTTATCAAGTAAATCATTATCGGGAATTTCATCTAAATCAAAAGGAGTTCCGTAGCCCCCGATGTATTTTCCTGCAAAATTATGTAAATATCGGGCATCCATACTTGCAAAACCTGAGCCATGAACTGAGTTTTCTACAAAATCTGAAGGATACTCGTTTACCGCAGGAAATCGGAAATAATTAATCCCATCGGAACTTACTTCTACAAAAGCCAATTCTAAAAAAGCGAGGTCTGTTCTGCCATCTATAAACCCGTTTTCAAAGATTGCAAAATCTGCACCTTCGCCATTTTTTATAGGTTTTTCAAAGGTTAAAATTGCTGTTCCACCATCTCCCAAAGATACCAAACCATTGTCTTTTCCTATGGCGTTGGCTGGCGTTCCTACACTGGCATTGCCTAAGCTGGGATTATCGATTTGCATTGGTCCTCGTACGACTTCGCAACCTGTTGCCCATGCTACAAATAACGGACTGTCTTTGTGTATTGCCGTAGAACCGTCTTCGCCTGCTTGTGGCGGATAACTTTGCGAAAATGCCAAAGCGGAAACTAATACCGAAAGTGTTAGAAATACTTTTTTCATTTTAAGGAAAATACAAATTGTTATTTTACAATAAATTTATGAGTAGATTTTTGGTTGCCGTTTTGTACGGAAATAATGTATAATCCTTTGTTCAAAGATTGTACAGCAATACCGTTATCATACGTTCCTGCTTTTACCACTTTACCCGAAATATCGAAGATTTGGTATTGTGCTTTTCCAATATTTTTGATGAATAAAGTTTCGCTTACAGGATTTGGATAAAGACTGATTTGTGGTTTTGCGATTTCTGTGGTATTCAGATTTGTGTAAATGTTTTTGTAAACACCGTTGGAGCCTAATCCTGTGGTAAATGTATTTTGCAAAACGCCATCTAAATTGTAAACTCTAAGTGTTGACTGAGCCGTAAATCCGTTAGAATCTGATTCGTATAGTAAGTCATCAACCATATTAAAAGTATATAACTCATACCAAGATTCTGTAACTGGAACATCAAAAAGAATTGTATCATCAAAGGTTTGCAAATCGGTGGATAATTTATAAATTTTAGAAGCACCTCCAACAAATATAGCATTATCTTTTACGGCAATTTTATGTAAGCCTTTTATATCATTATTACTTATGGTTTTGGTTACAGTATCGGTTGTGAAATCTATTTCCTGTACAGTTGGGCTTCCACCATATGGATTGCTAAGAGAATAGATTGCTGTGCCATTGCTACGGATACCTCTCAATCCGTTTGCTAAAGTTATTGTACTGGTAATTTCATCAGTATTTGGATCAATAACATCCACTTCATTTCCCGATGCGAAAGATGATTTTACAACATATATTTTATTGTTTATGGTATGTATTTCTTCACCAAATCTCGATAATCCTATACCACTCAATAGTTCAAAAGTTTCTGCATCGTGTACAGCGATAGAATTTCTTGCAGCAGATGTAGAGTAGATTTTACCATTGCTAACCGTAGCGTATCTCGGTTTGGTAACAGAGATTTCCGTTATTTTTTTAAAAGTAGTTCTATTTACAACTACAATTTTATCAGAGTTATTTACGACCAAAAGGGCTTTGTCATCATAGAAAAACATAGATTGTAATATATCGCCTAATTGCTCTCCATTGTTGGCTAAGGAATACACGTTATTGGTTACAATATTATTTTCTATATAAGAAACTTCTGCATTTTTATATCCCAATCCTCCTTCATTCGCCACAATCAATCCATTGCTGTACTGTGCGAAAATTTGGATAAATGCACCGAAAATAAAAGCGATGCTTGTCATTCGTTTGTAAAAATGTTTCATAAGATTTTTTATTTTAATTGTTAATTTTTCATTATTAATTATTACCTAAAAAGGCAAAATGTCCAGGAATATCTCCTGTGGTTACTCGCCATTTTAGATTTCCGTTTTTGGTAAAGCAAAACAATTCGCCAGGCGAAACATAATCTTTGGCATCGGAAATAAAAATATCTCCATTTTCCGGATTTACCGTGATAGCATAAGGTGCTACGATTTGCGATTGTACATTATTCAAAATAAAATTGTAGGACATCGGCTCTAAACTATCTGTATTGATGATGCCGTAGTCCACCGTCATTCCTGCCGTAGTCCATGCAGAAGCGATATAATACATTCTGTTTTCCACAAAATCAAAATTGCTTATCGGCAGATTTATTTCCTTAATCACCTTATCGGTATTTGGATTAAGGACATACATTTTCGGCGAAATATCGCTATAATTCCCTCGTGAAGTTACCCAAAGATTGCCGTTATCATCTTTTTTTATTTTACTGAGAT
>JAUNTR010000174.1 GCA_030538575.1 Cruoricaptor ignavus
CGTTGTGTGCAATGCCGTTATGCTTACGTTCTTGAAATAATGGTTGTTTTTTCGTTTTAATTTTTAGGATTTGTTTCTGTTTTTAGTGGTTGAAAAATCCGAGTTTTTCGTGTGCGAATTTTGAATAAAGTGGTTTACGAAACGTTTTTAAAATTGCGTTTTCGTGCGTGAATATTTCAAGTTTTACGTTTTGAAATTCAACGATTTTGTGAAATTGAATAAACAAAAACAAGTTTTCCCCTCCTCAAAAAACCAAACAAAATTACAAAATATATCTATGATTAACAATGCCAAATATTTTAATATAAAAAAACTACAGATAACATCGTATTTGCAAAAGGCGGGGTTTGAGAGCAAGTAGAAAAACCCGAAGCATTTAGCCGTGCCTACTTTTCTGTTCCACAAATTTTTCTTAAGTTAGTTCTACGGAAAAAGCATCGGCTTCGGTCATTGTATCGAAACTCACGACTAACAAGAAACCAACAGAAAAAAAATGAAGAATATTTTTATACTATTAATCTTAGCTTTCACAACAATAGCAATTTTTGGACAAGCCAAGATAAATTACAAAGTGTTTTACTCTGAGAATCTCGAAAATGAAGGATTAAAAATCCAAATTTCGTTTACTTCAAAAAAGGCATCAGACTCAACTTCTTTTCATTATTCAAACGAAGTTTGGGGAGAAACTAATCTTATAAACTGTTTGAGAATTGACACAAAAGAAAATCCAAATTATAGATTTAAAATTATAGCAGACAACAATAGAGTAGTTGTTTATCATCCAAAAGAAAAAAATATTAGTTTTTCATATCGTATTATACAAGATTTAAAAGATGAAAGTCCGAAATCAAAAAATAGACCTTTATTGCAGAAAGAATATTTTCATATTTTAGGACAAAGTTTATTCGCAGTCCCAGAAGAAATATTTGAAGAAAAGGTTGAAGATCCAAAAATTATTGCGAATATTGAATGGCTGAATTTTCCCCAAAATTTTGTAATTCATAACACATTTGGCTAGCAAGAACTAAAACAAAATTTGAAAGTAAAACTTTGGAGTGAATTGTATCATTCGTTATTTGTTGGAGGAGATTACAGAGTTAAATCATTCTCCTATATGGAAAAGCCAATTTATTTTGCAATTAGAGGAAAGTGGTTGGGCGAATATTCAGACGACAAACTTTTTGAAGCATTGAAAAAAACAATTTCAACGCAAAGAGAATTTTGGAAAGATAATAATTTTGATTATTACACAGCTATCTTAACACCGACCATAACACAAACTAACAGTGCTTATAAAGGACAAAGCATAACAGGTTCAAGTATAAAAAACGGATTTTTGATTCAATCCACTAACAATCCTTTTAATAATTTTTCTACTGTGAAATACATTTTCAATCACGAAATGATGCACGATTGGATTGGTGGGAAAATCCCAATGCGAAATAAAGAGTTAAATTATTGGTTTAGTGAAGGATTTACCGATTATTACACTTACAAAAATAGACTACGAAATAGTGATATTACTTTGAAAGAATGGCTTGATAGTTTTAACAAAGATGTTATAAAAGCACATTGGCAAAATCCTAAAAGGAATGAGCCAAATTATGTGATTAAAGATGACTTTTGGAATAGCCAAGATATTGAAAAAATACCATATAGGCGAGGAGCAATTTTTGCATTTTGGTTGGACAATCAAATTTTAAAGAAAAGTAATTACACCAAATCTTTAGACGACTTAATGAGAGATATTCTAAAAACTTGTACAACCGAAAATACAAAGTTTACAGATGAGTTATTTTTGGAAATTGCACAAAAATATCTTGATAAAGACATCACTTACTTTTTTCAAAAACACATAATTAATGGATTAGATATTGAATTGAAAAATGAAGATTTAATAGACTTATTCAAAATTGAATATATTGAAAATATACCACAAATATTGATTGAAAAAGAAATGAAAGATAAATACATTTTGAAATAAACAACGAACCGCTATCATAGGTTTTCCAAAAACGTAGGCAAAGCTCTCTTGCATTGAACGTTTTTCGTAATTTCAGCCGCAAAAATCCATTTCGTTTTTTTATTTTTTGTAAATTTGGAAAAATGAAACGGAAGGTTCATCGAAACAAATGAAAATATAAACAAAATGATATAAAATGATTTTTGCTCGCTTTTGCAAATACTTTTTCCGCTGTGTAATATTTTATAAAAACCACGTCTATGAAACGAATTTTGACTTTAACTTTAATATTATTGAGTATTTTAAATCTATTTGGTCAGCAAAATACATCAGACTATTTTTTGGGAAACAGAACTTATTGTCAAAAACCAGATAATGAAAGGTTCAATGACATTTATCCTCTTGGAATAAAATGTGTGCAACAAAACCTGTATCTTGGGAGTGCCTTCAAAATTTTTTCTGAAGTAATTGAAAACAATCAATCTTTTTGTGATGCATATTTTTGGGCTGGTTACACTTTAAGGTTGAGCAATATGGAGAAAGAAGCCGTAGTTTTTTATCACGCAGCGGATAGTCTTGCCCAAAATAGGTCAATAGAATTTAAACAAAATCTTGCTACATTAAGCATGAAAGTGGGTAGAATAAATTTTTCGAGAAATAAGTTTCAAGAAATGATTAAATATTTTCCCGAAAGTCCAGAAGGCTATTATGGAGTAGGATTAACCTCTCTATTTATAGAAGATTACGCAAATGGTTTGGAAAATATTAATATTGCCGAAAAAAAATATAGTTATGAAAACAAAGATTGCCAATCTTTAAAAGCAATTTTATTAACATTTAATGAGAAATATGAAGAAGCAATTCCGTATTTTGAAAAAGTGGAAACAAATTTCAAAAAAGAAGATACTTTCAACGGATGCTATGCTTTGAGTTTAAGGCAAGTTGGATTGAAAAACTCTGATGAAAAAATGATTAAAAAATCCAAAAAATATTATGATAGAGTCCAAAATAAAAGCGGACTTCCAGAAATAGTTAAAAAATCATTGTAAAAAAAACATCACACAATATACTAAGTTATAATTTGAAATTTTCGTAATTTCAGCCGCAAAAAACCATTTCGTTTTTTTATTTTTTGTAAATTTGAAAAAACGAAGTCGTTTTGCTTAGTCGGGTAGGAGTTGATAATTTCGGTTCTTTTTTGTCCGCACATTGCAAAGGCTTTTTTCCGTTATCTGTAATGCTACAAAAATTGTGTCTTAACATAAAAAATTATTACAACTAAATTAAAACTATTAAAATGACAAACGCTGAATTGAATGAATTACGAAATGAATTATCTGTAAAGGCAAAAAATGGAATTGATTTTACTCTTGCAGCAAGTTTAATATGGTTTGCGATTGCTTTTATATGGAATTTAGAATCAAGTGCATATAACAAATCAATTTTTGTATTTATGATTGGAGCACCTTTGTTACCATTGGCATTTTTGTTATCAAAAGTCTTTAAAACAAATTGGAAGGTTGAGAAAAATCCCTTACAACCATTGGGAATTTGGTTTAACATTGCTCAACTTTTTTATTTCCCATTCTTAATTTTTACAATGATTAAAATCCCTGAATATTTCATAATGACTTATTCTATCATTACGGGAGCGCATTTTTTTCTATACTCTTGGTTTTACAACACTAAATGGTATGCAATATTTGGAGGACTAATTTCTTTAACTTCACTAATTTTAGCACTTAATTTCACAAACGAACAGATGTATTTAGTTGCAGTTTTCACAGGTTTATTTCTTTTATTCTTGACATCTATCCTATATTATGATGTAAAGAAAAAAAAGGAATATGTAAAATAGCACTACAGATAACATCGGTTTTGCAAAAGCGGGGGCGAAGTTCCCTTGCGTTGAAAGTTTTGTCAATTTAATCCGCAAAAAACCATTTCGTTTTCCATTTTTTTTGTAAATTTGGAAAAACGAAACCAAAGGTTCATCGAAACAAATAAAAATCTAAACAAAATGAGATAAAATGGTTTTTGCTTAGTCGGGTAGGGGTTGAGAGTTTTGGTTATCTTTTGTTCCGCCTTCACAAATGCTTTTTCCGTTATCTGTAATGTTCCAAAAATTGTATTCAAATGGGTGTACCACTACTTTTAGGATTAATTTTTCTATTTTTGATATTTTTATCTGTTCCTATAGTGTTTTTCATTTTCAAAAAAAATGGAAATGCTAAACTCGGAATTTTAATAAGTATTTTGATATTAATTATCGGACTTTCATTTGCATTTATGAATACAATTGATTCAATTCTTTATGGCAAAAAAGACTTGAGAGAAGATTTGAATTTTGTTAATATTAATCTATCTGAACCCTATAAAATAATAAAAAATGACATATCAGGATTTCCTGAATATTTTCAAAAAACAGAAATTCTAATTGGTAAAAGTGACAGAAAAAAAATCATTGAATCAATAAAAATGGCTCCTGATTTTAAAGTTTATGATGACCGCGTCCTTTCTCAATCAGAATACCAACTCAAAAAATACAAAAATTATGGTAATATAAATTATAAAGTCTATAATTATTACAACAGGACTTACTTTGAAAACAAAGAAGGATATGTTCCAATTTATATTACGATTTCTATAAAAGAAAATTCTGATACTTTATCTCTTGACAGAACTGAAGATTAAAAACTGTCTACATCATCATATTTCCAAAAATAACAGGCTTGAAATTATAAACCGAGACTTTATACCAAGCCCTTTTTCAAGAAAATTAATCTCTCTAAAAAAGCCGTTCGTGGAAGTCTTCTATTTTACTTACTTCTTCTATTTGTATGCCGTATTTCTTTTTTGTGATTTTGTTTAAACTCG
>JAUNTR010000005.1 GCA_030538575.1 Cruoricaptor ignavus
AACTGCTCTTATTCAATAAGAAAAAAATCTGCTCAGATGAACAGATTTGTTTTTTTTAGATTGAAAACCTAAAATTATATTTACTTCAAAACCTGCAATACAGCGGGGTAGTTTGGTTCTTGTGCAATTTCAGGAACTTGTTCGGTATAAATGATATTATTATTTTCATTAGCTACAATTACTGCTCTGGATAACAATCCCTTCAGTGGTCCATCTAAGATTGTAACGCCATTGTCTTCACCAAAAGTACTACGGAAATCCGAAAGAGTTTCCACAGCATCTAATCCTTCAGCTGCACAAAATCTACCCAAAGCAAATGGTAAATCCTTAGAAATATTAATAACAACGGTGTTTTCCAAATTGCCTGCTTCTACGTTAAACTGTCTTGCAGATGCGGCACAAACACCTGTATCTATACTTGGGAATATGTTGAGAACTTTTCTTTTTCCAGCAAAGTCCGAAAGTTGTTTTTCCTCTAACTGAGCATTAACCAAAGTGAAATCTGCCAATGTAGAACCCACTTTTGGAAGTTCGCCAATCGTATTAATCTCGTTTCCTTTTAATGTAATTTTTGCCATTTTGTTTGATTTTTAAATTGTGTTCCCAAAAATACAATTATTTTTTCGGATTACTCTTTTATTATTTTTTTAGTTTGATTACAATATTGTGTTCTCACTTGGATAAGATAAATGCCCGCTTTCAGCCCTGATAAATCCATAGTTTGCGAAGTTGCTTGGGTTGTTGTACTTACCAATCTTCCGCTGGTGTCATAGATAGAAATTCTCTCGCCAACCATAGGAACAATAATAGTTGTGAAATCTTTAACTCTTGTTGGATAAACCGAAATACTCGCACAATCGGATGATAGCCCATCGCTATTCAAAAGTCCTGATGCTACAATTGTATATTTAGAATTGGTTTCCGCTCCTGCATCATCAACCAAAGTTCCTTTATTGGAAACTTCTACTCTATAAGTTCTGCCAACAACTGGGTTATCTATTGCTACTTGTTCCACATTATCCACCGTATTATCGCCTTTGGTTGCTTGAGCTAAAGGGTCGGCTTCGTTCAATCGCCAAGGATAATATACCGTTCCGTTTACCGTATCTACAAGCCTCAAATCCAAATCGTTTACGAGTCTGCTTGCGTGATTGTTTTGCAAATCGTTTGGTGTTGTAAAAGGTTCAGCCGCAGGATCTACCCAAGATATGGTAGCTTTTAGAGGTTCGTTTCCTGCTTTTATTTCAAAAGAATCTGCAACGCCCGAAGTGAGAGTTCTTTGCTCGAAAACGGCTTTATCTTGATGTTTGGCAATAATAATTTCCGCTGCTTTTTTGGCATCTGCAAGTCCCCAACCGAACCAAACATCTGGACCGATATTTCCTGCTTCGTTTGCGGTATGCGTGAGTAAAGCCTTCATTTCATCGGCTTGATAAATAAAATCTGAATTCCCTGTTAAGGTTCTATTCACTTGGGTTAAAGCTCCTGCAATCCCAGAAATCATCGCTGCGGAAAAAGACGTTCCTTGAGTTGTGGAGTAACTCGTAACTCCTGTATCTGTTGTATAAGTCGGTGCATAAATATTTTGTCCAACCGCTGAAATATCGGGTTTTATCGCTCCATCTTTTCTTGGTCCTGCACTACTATTTGCCCAACGTGTAACTTGCGAAGCTTCGGTGTAAATATTATCTGAACCCAACTTGTTTACCGCACCAACCGTAATAATATTTTTAGCCAAAGCTCCCCAACCAATGCAATAATAACCGTTGTTACAATTGGCAGGTGGCAATTCTTCTCCCGTTGTAAAAGGTATGTAATTTCCTGTGCTGTTATCAATTTTATATTTTGTAGCATTCGCAGGAGGCACTAATCCGTAATAGTTTCCTGTGGATTTTACAACAACTTGGTTCGGATTGGCATAAACTATTTTATCATAATTGGCATCTAACTCGTGATAACTGCCCGAATAAGTATCTTGTTTTGTAGTTTTATAAAGTTCATAATCCCCGAACCAATACCACGCATTTCCGCTTTGGCTCCAACCGAGATTTGTTCCGTAGGAGTGGTTGGAAATATTGGCAGATGTGGCAGCTTCTAACTTTTGATAATTCGTGCCAAGACTGGTTGTTCCGAAAAAATAATTATCAAATGTTGCATTAGGCAAAATTCCCTTTGCTGTTCCTATTTTTCCAACAGCACCAATAACTCCCGTAACCATCGTAGAGTGCGGACTGTATTGTGCGGTATCGGTTTCTTTCAAGGTTATTCTGTCAGGATTTTCAAATTCGTTATGATTTGCAAAAATTTTTCCTGTATCCATAATTAGGATATTAATTCCCGTACCATCAATAGATGTATCTAATCCTGCGATAGTTGTATTTTGCAATGCAGGAATATTGGCTGTGATATTAGCCGCTTCGTCTTCGGATTTCCAAAGAAGTGGAGCACCATTAACAAAAGTAGCCAAATTTTGTTTTAAAATTTCTGTATTAGCAGAATCATTTTTTTTAGAAGTATTCTTGCTTAGATAACGTTCGAGTTGTTTTAGGTTGTCTTGATATTGTTTCTCGAACTCTTGGTTTAGTTTGGTTTTTTCTTGAGCATTTAGGAACAGCGAAAATCCTAATAAAAAAATACTATAAGTGATTTTTTTCATCAATTTATTTTTTTGCAAATATATTACTTTTAGAAGGAATTTTGCATTATAAAACAAATAGATTGTATGAATAAAGGCATCTAATGTTTATGCGTTTTCATATATTCACTTTTCATTTGTATTATTTCATCGTGGTTCTCAAAAGATAAGTTTAATAATTCATCATTCGTGAGTTTATCAATATCATCCTGTGTTTTATTGGTTTTTGTAGAGATGATTTTTTTCAATCTTTTTATCTCCTTTTCTTTTATTCGGCTGTTATATTTATCTAATTTAAGATGATAAAACACCGAATAAGGATGATTTAGATTAAGTTTTTTAGCCACGCTTTTTAGTTCAGCTCCATCTCTATGAAGATAATATCCCAATCTTTCCCAAGAAAAAAGAAGTCTTCGTTTTACAACATCCGCAACAACCCAATCCTTAAATTCGTGCATTAGAGCAACACTCAGCGAATCGTTATAAGTCCTAATTCTTGGTTTTATAAATTTATATTCTGCTAATGTGCGGTCAAAATCCTCCGAATTGATAATTATTTTATAATCTTCATCCAAATTTTTATAATTATAATTTATAAAATCAACATTATCAATCTCTTTTACTTTTTCTTCTCTACTCAGTGTCGATTTACTGAACTTAAAATTACTATTTCCTGTTTTTTTGGAAAACTCTATATTTTGCTTACACGAAAACAGCACGAACACAAATAATATTCGGAAGATTATCACATTTTTTTTCAAATACATATATCTTGATTTTTCACCTTACAAATTCTAAAATAGATTAAACAACAGTATTTCTATTTTTAATAAGAAGGCATATTTTCCTCTTGGTGGGTAAGTAAAGTACAATCGCGAAGTGCATAACCAACGCATAGTAATCTATATCCAGCATCTAATTGGCTGTCTTTTAGAAATCTTTGGAGAGTGTTATCAACCTCCCCAGAAACAAGCAATGCGACACAGGTTGAACTTGCTCCTGCTCGGTCAGAATATGGCAAATCTAAACCATACATCTCAGCTGCATCAAGAATATAGGTATCTTCTGTAATTCTTATTTGATACTCTCCATCAGGAGTTATAAACTTAACGTCAAACCCATATGGAGTCAACATAACACGTCTTGACTTTTCTTTTACTTTACTTAAATCAAGTCTTCTATTTTCAACAAATTTATAATAATTCTCAACAGAACCATATTTCTTGAGAATTACCTCTTTTTAAAATGAAGTGAATGGTTGTTTCATATTAAATCTTTTTTCAACCTCACTAAAAGACAAATCTTGTTTTTGAATACTTTCATCGTTATGGGAACAACTGAAAGCCAAAAGCGAAAACACACTAACTAAAAAGAACTTTTTCATAATATTAAATTTTTGATTTTATAAATATTTGGTGTTGATTTATAATCATAAATTAACCCAATAATCAAGTTTATAAATCTGCTCCAAATATATAAACTCTTTTTCAATTAAAAAAACAATTCGCTCATTTATTTTAATTTAATCTAAATAAAACCAATTACGGTTTTAAAGGAAATTCAATTGCAATTTTAAAGAAAATTATCATTATTGAAAATAAAACTAAATTTTAACAAAAAAAAGTTTGTGCTTACTTTTTTTGGCACGGTAATTGTTACTATATAATCAGATTCTCATGTTTAATTTGAGTTTTCATGGTTATTAGTTTTTACCCAGCTTCGGCTGGGTTTTTTTTATTGTTTTCCTGCCTGTTCTTCAGCTTCTTCCATCAATTTCAAATAAGTCATATAGCGGGATTCATCTATCTCGCCATCTTCCAAACCTTGCAATACAGCACACTTTGGCTCGTTGATATGCAAACAATTATGAAATTTGCACGCTCTCCCTTTACTGAAAATTTCAGGAAAATAATGTTGTATTTCTTCCTTCTCTACATCTATCATCGCAAATTCTCGAACGCCAGGCGTATCTATAACCGCTCCGCCAAAATGCCAAAAATACATTTGTGCAAAAGTTGTCGTGTGTTTTCCCTTCAAATGCGTATCGGAAATTTCACTGGTTTTTAAATTGAGATTTGGTTGAAGAGCATTAACCAAAGTAGATTTTCCACTCCCAGAATGTCCAAAAAACACAGAGGTTTTATCTTTAATTAAACCCTTTAACTCATTCAAATTCAATTGATTATAAGAAGAAATGGGTAAAGTTTTGTAGCCGAAATTTTGATACATCAGTTCCAATTGTTCTACAATTTCCATTTCTTCATCGGAAAGCAAATCGACTTTATTAAAAAGAATAATCGGCGTAATATTGTAAGCCTCGCAACACGCCAAAAATCTGTCCAAAAATCCGAGAGAGGTTTCGGGATGTTTCAGCGTAAAAATAAAACACGCCAAATCCAAATTAGATGCGATGATATGGGCTTCTTTGGAAAGGTTTACCGATTTTCGGATAAGGTAATTTTTGCGAGGTTCTATCTTTGTAATCCACGCAATATCATCTTGTTCCAACTGAAATTCTACAAAATCGCCAACGGCTAACGGATTGGTTAATCGGGTTTTGATGAGCTTGAATTTCCCTCGAATTCGTGCTTCGAACACTATTCCGCTTTGCTCGTCTAAAACTTGATACCAACTTCCTGTTGATTTTATGATAAGTCCTTTTATATTCATAAAAAAATAAAAGGCTAAATTAATGAATTAATTTAACCTTTTTATAATGTATTGATTTTAATTTGAAATAAATATCTCATCAAAGCCTCTGAAACTCAATTTGACAATGTTGAATATTTAAAATTAAAAACAGAAAAAATTATTTACCAATCATCAGATTATTTTGTACCTCGATGGATTCTTCGTGAATGGCTTTGAAAACTTTTTCTATAAAATCTTTGGACATTCCTGTTTCATCAGCTTTTTGCGAAGCATATTCGGTAATTACTTTCCATCTTTCTGGTTGGAAAATTGCGATATTATTCTCTTTTTTCACTGTACCAATTTGCTCGGAAACTTTCATTCTTTGGGATAAAAGTGTAATCAATTGGAAATCTATATCCGAAATTAAAGTTCTGTGTTGTCCTAAAACACCTTCGTAACCCGAAATATCAGATTTTCTTATTTTCAGATTTTTTATCATTTCTGCCAAAACTTCCGGTGTAATCTGCTGTGCAGCATCGCTCCAAGCTTCATCGGGAGTGCAGTGCGTTTCTATCATTGCACCGTGATAACCTACGTTTAACGCCTCTTGGGAAACCGAAGCCAAATCTACTCTATTCCCGCAAATGTGCGATGGGTCAACAATCATCGGGATATTTGGGAATTGGTTTTTGAAATCTAATGCAATCTGCCAGTTTGGCGTATTTCTGTATTTAGTTTTTTGGTAGCTGGAAAAACCTCTGTGTATCGCACCAAGATTTTCTATACCTTGTCCCAAAAGCCTTTCCATTGCTCCAATCCAAAGTGCTAAATCTGGATTTACGGGATTTTTCACCAAAACAGGTTTGTTAGTTCCTCTTAGTGCAACAGCAATTTCTTGCACTGTAAAAGGATTAACTGTGGAGCGAGCCCCAATCCAAAGAATATCTACATCGGCTTCCAAAGCTGCAAAAACGTGATGAGCATTGGCAACTTCGGTAGCGGTTTTAAAACCAAATTCTTCTTTTACCTTTTTCAACCAATTCAGACCGATAACTCCAACTCCTTCAAAACCATTAGGTTTTGTTCTTGGTTTCCAAATTCCGGCACGAAATACAGGAACATTGGCATTGGTTTCTTTTATTCTTTTTGCAGTTTCCAGCATTTGTGCTTCACTTTCGGCACTGCATGGCCCCGCAATAACAAGCGGTTGAGCAAATTCATTAATCCACTCGTTTTTCAAATCTTTTAATTCCATCTTATTTTTTATAAATATTTTTTTATACTGTTAGTTTAAATTTTTACAGTATTTTGTTTTAGAATATGCAAATAAATGAAAAATTTATGAGAAATCAAATTTTAATAAGTCATCCAACTCTTTTAATACCGAATTTTTTTTCACCATTTTGTCGAATAACGTTTTTTTGGTTACCACTTCTTTCTTCATATTCTCATCCATCACGTAGTTTATTTGTATTTTAAAATGATTGACTTTGTGCTTGAAATGGTTGAAAAAATCTGCCTGAACCTTGTCAAATTCAGCTTTTGCAGTATCAGATGGATATTTTATTTGGATGGTATCTTCGTCTGTTTTAGATAATTTGAAACTACTAATGGCATTGTAAACCACAATATCTTTTTTCCTTGTGTTTTCGACAAAAATCCGCCATTCGGTTTGCAAATCGGTATCGGTGAAGTGATGATTTGGCAAATCCTCTTCGGAAGGCAACACTCGGCTTTCTTGTTCCTCTTCTTCCTTTTTCTCGAATTCGGCTTTTATGCTAAATTTGGATAATCTTTTCTCCCCAAGTGGTTTTTCGGCAACTTTTATTTTTTCTACAATTTTTTCAATAGACTTTTCTGCCACTTTTCCCGATTGGGTCGGCGTTGCATTGTCTTTTTTATCGATAAGTTTTTCCGAAGCAGTTCTAAGAAACGGTGTGAGTATCAGATACTTTTTTTTTTAGCATCAGTCCCGTTTGCAGATAGAGAAGCCAATTGCATTAGAGCAATTTCTACGGTAAGTCTTGGGTTTTTAGAATTTTTATAATTAATATCTGCGTGATTGCAAATTTCTATCGCATCTATCAATTCCTGAGGAAGCCATTTTTTACTCTGTACAGAAAATTTTTCTTTGGTCTTCTCTCCTACTTCAATTAAATTTAAAGTAGTAGGATTTTGTGCCATCATCAAATCTCGGAAATGATTGCCCAAACCTGCAATAAAAACGTGTGGGTCGAAACCTTTACTTACAACCTCGTTCATCGCATACAAAATTCCAGAAATATCATTGTCTTTTGCTAAATCTGCAATATTCAGATATTCGTCATAATCTAAGACATTCAATACTTCTGCAGCTTTTGCCAAAGTAATATTTTTCTGAGTAAAAGTCGCCAATCTATCGAAGATAGAAAGTGCATCTCGCAACGCACCATCAGCTTTTTGAGCTATCAAATACAATGCATCTTCTTCATAAGCAATACTTTCTTTTTCAGCGATTTTCCTTAGATGTTCTTGTATATCTTCTATGGTAATTCGCTTGAAATCATAAATTTGGCATCGGGATAAAATCGTAGGAATAATCTTGTGCTTCTCGGTAGTTGCCAAAATAAAAATGGCGTGTGCAGGCGGTTCTTCCAAAGTTTTCAGAAAAGCATTGAATGCCGCACCAGAAAGCATATGAACCTCATCTATAATATAAACTTTGTATTTCCCGACTTGCGGTGCGTAGCGAACTTGGTCTATCAGTTCCCGAATATGATCAACACCGTTGTTAGAAGCGGCATCTAATTCATAAACATTATACGCAAAACCATCTTCGGAAGTAGAGCCGTCTTTCTCGTTTATCTTTCTTGCTAAAATTCTAGCACAAGTGGTTTTACCAACGCCTCTCGGCCCGCAAAACAGCAGAGCCTGAGCCAGTTGGTTATTGTCTATTGCGTGTTCCAACGTATCCGTAATATGGGATTGCCCAACAACAGTATCAAACTCTTGTGGACGATATTTTCGTGCAGAGACAACAAAATTTTCCATTTTTCAAAAGTATAAATTTTCTTTCAAAAAAAAAAACTTTGAGGAAATTTTAAATCTTTTTCATTAATTTTATCGTCCCGTCCTGAAAAAAGTGATACAGGATTAAATAAACAAAAAATCCTTATCAAAACTCGGATAGGGATTTTTTCGTGAAAATCAAACCAAAACTTACGGATTTCAAACCATCGGTACATTTTTTTTGGTGCATAAAAAACAGCCGACTTCGGACATCAGGAAACACGGAAATCCGCATTTGAAAGCAAATAAAAATTCCTGCCGAAAGTCCGCATTTTATTACCCAAAAAAAACAGGAAACATTACTCTGCCTGCCGTTTCCTATATTCGCTTGGCGAAATACCCGACAGGCGTTTTACATATTGGCTGAAAAAAGAGAGGTTAGAAAAATCCAATTCTTCGGAAATTTCCATCAGCGTTTTTTCTCGGTTTTTGAGCAACGGCACAATTCCCTGCATAGCGTATTCGCCAATCCATTCGGAGGCGGTTTTTCCGCTTGCCTGTTTGCACACCCGCGAGAGGTATTTGCCTGTAACACAGAGCTCGGAGCTGTAAAAAGCCACATCTCTGCGTAGCGGAGAGTGCACTTGCAGCAATGCCAAAAAACGCTCAAAAAGAGCTGTGGCACGCCTCGGGGTTTGCTCTTCCCGCGCGGCTCGCGAATAGATTTCGAGCATATCGAAAAAGAAAATCTTTACCGACAACCCCACGATTTCCTCACGAAACGAATGTTCGCCATGTTTCATCCGCCGGCGGAGCAACGCCATTGCGGAACGGTAGATTTCTTTTTCTTTTTTGTCAGGATACAGCACAGGGTGGCGCAGCATCTGCAAATATACCGGCATTGCCAAAGCCGAATCTATTTTATGTTCGTTCAAATAACGGCTTGAAATAATGAGGAATTGGGCTTGAAAACCGTCTGTAAAAGACACGTCGGAAACGTTGCTCTGTGCAGGCCAAACAGCAATGCCGTCTTGTTTCAGCTCAAATTTCCGACCCGACAGACGGAATGTTCCCCTGCCTTTTTTGCAGAAAATATGCACCAAATAATCGTTGAAATCTGCCGGCATACGCTCGTCATCGTAGCTGTCCAATAGATAAATATCCTGTTGCGGCTTTGCATTCATATTCCCAAAATGATTATTTTTTATGGAAAAAAGGTCTGTAAATATACGCATTTTTGCACCCCGCACCTTCAATATGCTGAGAAATTTGTAATTTTTTTTCGTTAAGGTTGCATCATACAGAACCGAAATGTTTTTTTTCAAATGAAAATTCCCCGCCTGAAAATGGAGCGTTTCGATAGAGATTTTTTGATATTTTCAAACTAATTTTTCAATTCGTTCATATCAATAACAAAACGGTATTTCACATCGTTTTTCTCCAAACGGTCGAAAGCTTCGTTTACTGCATTGGGTTTGATGAGTTCGATATCGGCAGTAATGTTGTTTTTGTAACAAAAATCGAGCATCTCCTGTGTTTCACGAATACCACCGATGTTGCTTCCCGAGAAACTTTTGCGTCCGTTTACCACCATAAACGATGCTATTTCAAGCGGTTCGGCAGGCAACCCAACAAGCACTACCGCACCATCTACTTTCAGCAAATGCAGGTAGGTATTCACATCGTGCTTCACGGAAACGGTGTCCAAAATCATATCTTGTTTCGGGCAGTTTTTCATCTGCTCGGCATCGCTTGAGATTACGGCACGGTCGGCACCCATTTTCAGAGCATCGGCAACTTTGCCCGGCGAGGTCGTAAAGACGGTAACTTCCGCTCCGAGGGCTTTGGCAATCTTCACGGCAACGTGTCCCAAACCGCCGATTCCCAAAATCCCGATGCGTTTGCCCGGTCCGGCGTTCCAATGTTTTAGTGGCGAATACACGGTAATTCCGGCACAAAGAAGCGGTGCGGCAGCTGCCAAATCATTGAACGACGGCATTTTAAGCACGTATTTTTCGTCGCAAACGTACAGTTTTGAAAATCCTCCGTAGGTCATTCCGCCCGAAATGGCGTCGGGACTGTTAAAGGAAAACGTAACACCGCTATCGCAAAATTGTTCTTCACCTTCTTGGCATTGTTCGCAATGACGGCAACTGTCCACAATACAGCCTACGGCAGCCAAATCGCCGGGTTTGAAATTCGTTACGCTGCTTCCCACAGCCGTTACCCGCCCCACGATTTCGTGTCCGGGCACAATCGGGTACGTGGCATTGCCCCAATCGTTGTGTACCGAATGCAGGTCGCTGTGGCAGATACCGCAATACAGCACCTCAAACGCTACATCTTCAGGACGCAAATCCCGTCTTTCGATGGTCATTTCGTGCATCGGCGTGCCTTGGGCTTCCGTACCGATGGCTTTTACTTGTGTACTCATATTATATATTTTTAGGTTTGTCAAAGATACAAATAATTGGAATTGAGGTTCTGTTTTCGGATAAAAAATCTTCTTACGGTTTACTAATTCCCAGATTTTCTTTTACATACAATTCGGGATTTTGTACTAAAGTTGCCACAAAGGCCGCAATGCTTTTCCGGGAAATTGCCGAACCGCTTTCGGGCTGTCCTTTTCGGGTAAGGGCATAATCCACCTCGTTGGCATTGGTAAACCAATCGGGACGGAGAATGGTGTAGTCTAATCCCGAAGCCTCAAAATTGTCCGCCAAAGCCCGATACGGTTTTAAAATGGATTTCAAAGGCGTTTCGTAAATGCCGATAGAACTGATGGCAATGACTCGTTTCACGTTGTTTTCTTTCATCGCTTTGATGATGTTTTTCGACATTGCATCCAAATCTCCCGAAAGATTTACGTATATAATATCTTGATTTTCAACTGCTTTTTTCAATTGGTCGTATTTCAATACATCGGCTTCAATGACTGTAGTGCCGATAGTATCGTTTACGCCGGCAATACGGTTTTTGCTTCTGGCTAATAATGTAAGATGAACATTATCACCGTTTTGCAATGTATCAATAACGTGTTTGGCAAGACTTCCGCTGGCACCGATGATAAGTACGTTTTTCATTTTGTTATTTTATTTGTTTGTAAATAAATGGTTTGAGTGAGTAGTATTGCAATGATAAAAAAGAATGTTTTTTTCATTTTTAAATAATTGAACGTGATTTTCTTACGTAAATTTATAGCTTTATACGTTTTTTTAATTAAAATGTCCGGGCTACGGAATGGAGGATAATCCACTGTCCGTTGCGTTTTTCAAGGGTCATCGTTTGTTGTAACCGCCACACGTTACGGCTTCCCCAAATACGGGCATCAAGGCGGTTTCTTCCTACAAAAACGGCTTTATCGCCCTTGATTTCCACCGAGGTACTGACCTCTTCGTAACTGTAATATTTCATACTTTCGGCATCGATTTCTTTGAACCATTCGGCACGTGGTTGTACATGGCCCGTGATGTGGGTCAGCGTGTAATTTTTGTCGGTCATTTTTTCCATTTCAGCCGTATTTCGGGCGATTGACAAATCCGTAAAATGGCGTACAAGGTCGAGGATTTGCTGTTCTTCTGTGCGGTTTGTTTGTTTCATTTCAGTCTGTTTTTCAGTGTTTTGAGGTTTGTTTTGTGCACATCCTGCAAGGCTTGCAAGGAAAAATGCCGAGAGTAAAATGAGTTTCATCTTGTATATAATTTGTTGATTTTAATATTGCAAAGATAACGATGTTTACATATACAGTTTTACGGAAATCAAACCGAAACTTACGGATTTCAAACCATCGGCACATTTTTTTGGGCTCATAAAAAAACATCCGACAACGTTTTTAACATTATCGGATATCAATGGTTCTCCGTTTCCTAAATGTGGATTACCCCAAACTCTTAGACCACTGCACGAATTGTTTTACCGTTTCGGCATTGTTATGATTCAGAAAATGGCTTGCGGCATCGTCTAATCGGGCGACGGCTGCCATATCTTCGTTTGACAATTCAAAATCAAACACCTCAAAATTTTCTTTAATCCGTAGCGGTGTTACCGATTTCGGAATCACGACAACATCACGCTGGATGAGCCAACGCAGCGTAACCTGAGCCACCGATTTTCCGTATTTTTTACCGATAGTTACCAGTGTTTCATTAGTGAAAAGATTGTTTTTGCCTTCGGCGAACGGCGCCCATGACTCGTGTACGATACCGTATTCGTCGAGGATTTTTCGGTCTTCATGCCGTTGGAAAAACGGATGCGTTTCAATTTGGTTTACAGCAGGTACAATTTCGTTAAATTCAATCAAATCTACCAAGCGGTCGGGGTAAAAATTGCTCACACCGATGGCACGGATTTTCCCCGATTTATTCAATTCTTCCAAAGCACGCCAAGCCCCGTACACATCGTTAAACGGCTGGTGCAGAAGGTATAAATCCAACACATCCAATTGCAGTTTTTCCATTGATTTTTCAAAGGCGGCTTTGGCTTTTTCATATCCGAAATCGGAAATCCACAGTTTGGTGGTTACGAAAATTTCCTCTCTCGGAATCCCGCTTTCCCTAATGGCATCGCCCACTGCTTTTTCGTTGCCGTAAGCCTGTGCCGTGTCAATACTGCGGTAGCCTGTTTCCAGAGCGGTCAGCACGCTTTTTTTACATTCGTCGTAATCGGGGATTTGGAACACGCCGTATCCCAAAATCGGCATCTCTACGCCGTTGTTCAGGTTTACTGTTTTCATTTTTGTTGATGTTTTATTGTTAGGAATATTTCTTCTGGATTGTACAAAGATAGTGTTTTTATCTTGTAACAATTTACGGAAATCAAACCAAAGACAATTTTTTCTTACTTCCGCAACGGCGTTTTTCCGTGCGTGCCAATAGACGACGAACCGATATTTACACCGATATCGTGAACTGCAATCAGGGCTTCGGGTGCGCGTTTTCCCACCACTTCCACTTTGGCAAATTCACTTTCTAACATTGTCATATCTTCGGCAGACAGATGTACATCAAAAGCTCCGTAATTTTCATCTAAATGATTCGGATTGGAAGTGCCGGGAATAGGAACGATAAACGGTTTGCGTGCCAACAACCAAGCCAGATTAATCTGAGCCGGTGTGGCATCATGCCGATGTGCCATTTCTTGCAAAATATTCACAACAGGTCGGTTGGCAGTCATGGCTTCGTCCGTAAATCTCGGGAAGCGAGCCGTTACCCTCAAATCATCGGCTCTAAAAGGAAATCCTGCACCGTATCTGCCACTCAAATAACCCATTCCTAACGGACTCCACGGCACTAACCCGATACCGAGTTCCTCACAAACGGGTATGACTTCGTGCTCGGGGTCGCGTGTCCAAAAAGAATACTCATTTTGTACGGCAGTTACCGGAAATTCCGTATGTGCCCTGCGGATAGTGGCGGCTCCGGCTGCCGAAAGCCCGAAATACTTTACTTTGCCCTCTTTTACCAAATCGGCAACTGCTCCGGCAACATCTTCAATGGGAACTTCGGGGTCAACCCGATGCTGATACAGCAAATCAATATAGTCGGTTTGTAACCTTTTGAGCATACGCTCTACGTTTTGTTTGATGTATTCGGGACGGCTGTTGAGCCCTATGCGTTCTTTGGTTACGGGGTCAACCTCGAAGCCAAATTTAGTGGCAATGACTACATTTTTACGAAAAGGCTGCAATGCTTTGCCTACCATTTCTTCGCTGTAAAAAGGACCATATACTTCTGCCGTGTCAAAGAAGCGGATACCCTTGTCGTAAGCTCTCTGAATTAAGGCAACAGCTTCTTTTTCAGGCTTCGGATGACCGTAAGCCCAAGCAATATTCATGCAGCCATAGCCAAGTGCGGTTACTTCCAAGCTCCCTAATTTTCTTTTGGCTCTGTCGGTGTCGGCAATTTTATTGCGGACGGATTCAGCACTATTTTTTTCCGTATTACAGGCAGTAATTAAAGGCATCGATACGGCTGCGGCACTTGCCAATGCTCCTGTTTTCAAGAAATTGCGGCGATTTACTGTTTTCATATTGTTTTGTTTTTTTGATGATTTATTCCGACCAATCAAGCAGGTCTTTGTGCAGGCGCTCACCTTGGATTTGAATAGTGGCGAGGCGTTGTTCTATCTCTGTCAAATCCTCGGGCGTGAGTTTTACGCTGACCGACTGAATGTTGTCGCTGATATATTCGATTTTGTCCATTCCGGGGATTGGCACAATGAATGGTTTTTGTGCCAAAAGCCACGCCAAGGCAATCTGCACGGTCGTTGCTCCTTTGCTTTTGGCAATTTCGCCGAGCATTTCCACGAGCGGCATATTGGCTTTCATGGCATCGGGTGTGAAGCGTGGAAATTGTGCCCTCAGGTCGGTGGCAGCATCAAAAGTGGCATCGGGCTTGATAGTTCCCGTAAGAAATCCTGTTCCGAGCGGTCCCCACGGCACGAAACCGATAGCGAGTTCTTCACAAGCGGGAATTACTTCCGCCTCGGGTTCACGCGTCCAGATAGAATATTGGTTTTGTACAGCAGTTACGGGATGCACGGCATGAGCACGGCGAACAGTTTGGGCATTGGCTTCCGAGAGTCCGTAGTGGCGTATTTTTCCTTCAGAAATCAAGTCTTTGAGCGTTCCGGCAACGTCCTCAATCGGCACGTTAGGGTCAACCCGATGTTGGTAAAACAGGTCGATGTAGTCAGTTTGCAGGCGTTTGAGTGAGGCTTCCGCCACTTTGCGGATATGGTCGGGACGGCTGCACAGTCCGCCTTCATCGGAAATCATACCGAATTTGGTAGCAATAACCACCTCTTTGCGAAACGGTTTCAAGGCTTTGCCCACCAACTCTTCGTTTACGAGCGGTCCGTAGGCTTCGGCAGTGTCGAAAAACGTAATGCCTTGTTCGTATCCCACACGGATGATTTTTACGCCTTCGTCCACCGGAACGCCTTTGCCCGTTCCAAAACTGAGGTTCATACAGCCCATTCCGAGTGCCGATACTTCCAATGTTCCTAATTTTCTCTTTTCCATTTTCTTTGTATTTATTTGTTGATCATTAATTTGATGATGCAAAGTAACGGACATTTCTCTGAGAAAATTTACGAAAATCAAACCAAAACTTACGGATTTCAAACCTTGCGGAACTGTGTTGGTGTTTCGTTTGTCATTTTTTTAAAGAAATCGTTGAAGCGGGAGGCTTCCGAAAAACCGAGCATATAGGCGATTTCCGATACCGAAAGTTCGCTTTGCAAGAGCATGATTTTGGCTTCCTGCAAGAGCCGTTCACCGATGATTTCGGTGGTGGTTTTGCCCGTTGTTTCCTTCACGGCACGGTTCAGGTAATTCACGTGGATGTTCAGCTGTTTGGCAAAATCCGATGCCGAACGGAATTTTACGTTTTGGCTCATCCGTTCTATCGGGAATTGGCGTTCGAGCAGTTCGGCAAAAAGCGTGGAAACCCGTTGCAATGCCGTTTGCGGTTGTTTTTCAGAGGCAACCGACGGCTGTAATTTCATCGCAAAATGTATCAGTTCAAAGGTCAGATTGCGAAGCAAATCATACTTATGTACATAGCCCGACTGAAATTCTTCCTGCATTCTCCGGAATACCGAAATGACCGTTTCTGCCTGATTATCATCGAGTTCGAACAGATGCGTACCGCCCGGCTTGAACACGGAATAGTCTTGCAAATTACCGAAACGGCTGAAAAATTCGGTATCGAAAATGCAGTAATAACCGCCCATAATAGTTTCTATATTTTCCCAGCTGTACGGTATCTGCGGATTGGAAAACGCCAATGCCTGCTTATTGACCTGCACCGATTTGTCGGCGTAATGCACCTCCGCACCGTTGCTTTTCAGGAAGGTAATTTTGTAATAATCCCGACGACGGTACGGCACGATGCGGGTGTTTCCGTCGCTGTGGTCTTCCAATACAAATACGTTGAAATGCCCGAAATCCTTACGGAGATTATCAGGAAGCCAACCGAATTTCTGGTCGTAAAATTGTTCTAATTTTTCAGATTTGCTCATTTTTTTATCGCTGTTTTTTCGTAATGCAAAAGTACGTAAAATCGCATTGGCAAACTTACGGAAATCAAACCAAAAATTACGGTTTTCAAATGTTGTGGAACTGCGTTGGCATTTTGCCGAGCGAATATCGGCAAAGGGCGGGAAAACAAGATTTGCAAAAAATGGAGTTCTGGTGCGGTAGAAAATTTTTGTATCTTTGTTGGACTGGTACGAGCAAGATGCTTGTGCCAGTTTGGGGACATTTTGTGTATCATAAAATTCAAATATGTGTAATTAACTGATATGAAACTAAAAATAAATTCCCGAAAAGGATTTGTCATAATGAGTTTTATGCGTATATTTGTGCGTTAGTAGCAATGTTAACAGCGCAAATTACAAAGCAAATTCAGAAATATTTTGTAAATTAGTGGTATGAATAAAAATTCTGAAATGCAGTTGGATTTTGAAATTGATAAACTTACAAAGTCAATTGAAAATGTGATTTCCGGTGAAAGTTTTTTGACTGAAATTATCCGGATTGAAAGTAAGGACAGTAGAATTTTGAGAAAGTCAGATTGGAGTTTTGATTGGAAGAAAGAACTTAAAGATAGTGAAAATCTTATTTTTAAACTGAATACTGTTGAAAATCCAAATGTAATTCAAGGCTTAATTTCTTTGACTGATAAAGGCGACCATATTTTTATGAATCTAATTGAAAGTGCCAAATTCAATAAAGGAAAAAACAAACTATATAGTGGAGTTGCAGGAAATCTTGTAGCTTTTGGCTGTAAATTTGCATTTGAAAATAATTATGATGGAGTTGTTTCTTTTATTGCGAAAACTAATTTGATTTCACATTACGAAAAAACTCTTGGAGCGAAAATATTTGCAGGAAATCGTATGTTTATAGATACGAATGAAGCAA
This sequence comes from Cruoricaptor ignavus, assembly GCA_030538575.1. Classification (GTDB taxonomy): domain Bacteria; phylum Bacteroidota; class Bacteroidia; order Flavobacteriales; family Weeksellaceae; genus JAUNTR01. The sequence continues at coordinate 17,184 of JAUNTR010000005.1, forward strand.
AAATTTTGGTTAAGCAATATTTTAAAGATTTTAAGTTATGATTGAAATTAAAAAACTAGAAGATAAAGAAGTGGTTTTCGTAAATGAAAAACCTACAAAAAAAGAAGATTTGGAATTTAGTAAGTTTTTGAAAGAAAGGAAATTAAAGAAATCAAATCCAAGAAAACGAGTGAATAAACAAAAAGCATAAAAACACTGCAGCTAATATAGTATTTGCAAAAGGCGGAGCATCTTACTCCATACCCAACAAAAATGCAAAAAGCCTTTCTGCCAAATAGCCCGGTTTTTCTGAATTAGAGTTTTTGTGTTTGCCGTTTATCGGTACGAGCGTGGAGATTTCAAACGAAGTAATTTTTTAGAGAGAAACAAAAAATCCCAACGGAAGTTCTTTTCCCCTCGTTGGCGCGAGCATCTTGCTCGTGTCTTTTTAATGCCATACAGCTTTTTTTATTAGCAACGGCAAAGATAAAATAATTTTCGTTTTACGGGAATGTAGGGTTTTGTAACTCTATTGGTACGAAACTTTACAGGCACGAGCAAGACGCTCGCACTAGCAGTGGATGCAGAATTAAATAAACAAAAAATCCCTACCGAAACCCAATCATTTCGGTAGGGATTTTTGATGTTAGATGTCAATTACAGCGGTTATTTTTCCGTGTTTGCCTGTTCTGCCGATTGTCCTACGTAGCGTGCTCCCACAATTTCTACGGTATCGAGTTGGGCGGTCAGTCCGGCGAGTTCGGTGCTTGAAAATTCATACTCGGCTGACCACATATTTTCCTGTAAATGAGCTTGTTTGGTCGTTCCGGGAATAGGCACCATCCACGGTTTTTGGGCTAAAAGCCACGCCAACGCTGTTTGGGCAACGGTAAGCCCCCGATGGTCGCCAAATTCTTTTAAAATATCAATAATTTTCCAATTGGCGATAATGTTATCGGGTTGATAACGAGGGAGTTCGCCACGATTGTCATTGTCGGGATTGTAGCGGGTGCGTTCGTTGATATAGCCTGTGAGCAAGGCACGGCTCAGCGGACTGTACGGCACAAAACCGATGCCGAGTTCTTCGCACAGCGGGATAACGTCTTTTTCGGGCTGGCGTGTCATCAGCGAATATTCGCTTTGCAGGGCGGTTACGGGCTGTACGGCGTGTGCTTTCCGAATTGTTTCGGCGTTGGCTTCGCTAAGTCCGAAATATTTTACTTTGCCTTCCGCAATCAAATCTTTGACCGTTCCTGCTACGTCTTCGATAGGAATTTTGGGGTCAACCCGGTGTTGGTACAGCAGGTCGATGTAATCGGTACGCAGGTTTTTCAGTGAATTTTCCACCACTTGGCGGATACGCTCAGGACGGCTGTCAAGACCACTGCTCGGGCGACCGTCCACAAAACCGAATTTGGTAGCGATAACCACCTCTTTACGAATGGGTTGCAATGCTTCGCCGACCAAAATTTCGTTGGTAACCGGTCCGTAAGCCTCTGCCGTATCGTAGAAATTCATTCCCAAATCGGGGGCTTTTTGCAAAAGTTTTATCATCTCGTTGCGGTCGGGAATAAAACTCCGATGATAGTTCATTCCCATACACCCAAGTCCGAGTGGCGACACTTCAAGGGCGTAATTCCCTTTTCCTAAGGTTCTGGTTTTCGGGGTGTTATTCGGTTTTTCAGTATTGGGAACTTCCGGGTTGCAGGCAGTGATTAACGGCATCGATACGGCTGCGGCACTTGCCAAAGCTCCTGTTTTCAGAAAATTACGGCGGTTGAATGATTTTTGTTTCATAATGCTATTTTTTAGAAGATTTTGATACGGCAAAGGTAAACTATTTCTGTATGAAACACTTACGGAAATCAAACCGAAACTTGCGGTTTTCAAATTTTTAAAATCGTTTCAATAAAAATTCCTTAATAATATTTATTTAAAAATAACAAAACCACACAGCGATAACTATGTGGTTTTGTTAAGAAAATAATGTGTGGAGGATTATCGGTTTTCAATCCATTGCACGAGTAATTTCCGGCTTTGGAAATACCATTTTCCGTTGGCTTTTCGGTACTCGTCTTCATAGCGGATAGCAGCAATCATAAATTGCTCTTTTCCGTCGGCAATGCTTTGATGATAGGCACGGCAATATACAATCCCCGATGCCGTTTCGTCATCCAACGTAATGATACTCTGACCATTAAGATGCATTGTTTTTGGGAAAGGCGACAGATTGTCGATGAATAACTGCTTCAAATTATCCTTTCCCGTTACGGTTTGCGTAGGCGTTTCGGAAGTAGAATCGTAATAAAGTGCTACCGTGTAATCATCGGTAAATAAGGCTGCCTGTTTTTCGGTTTGCTTGGTATCGGCATAGTTTGCGTACAAATCTATGAGTTCCCGAATGGCAGTTTTGTCGTTCAATTGTTCTAAAATTTGTGGGTTCATAAAAGAATTTTTTAAGTTATATTTTATTAAATACCGTACATTTTTACCATGTAATCTACGTAGTCGTTTTCCGTCATCGTCAGGCGTGCTTTTACCCATTCGGATACATCGTTCCCGATAACGTAGCGTAGCTGTTTTGTGTCGTCGGTTACGGCAGTTAAGACTACGTTTGCTACTTGGCTTGTAGTCGCCATTCCGCCGTGCATCGATTCAAATTTTCGGGTAAATTTCTGCATAAAATCGTTGTAATCCGTCAAGTTTTCGTTTACGGCAAAAATCTTTGCAGCCGTTTCGTGGAAAGGCGTATCCACACCGCCCGGTTCTATAATTTTGACTTTGATATTCTGCGGAAGCAATTCATAATAAAGCGATTCGGAGAAACCTTCAATGGCAAATTTCGCCGACGAATACATCGACACCATCGGCATTCCCACACGGCCTGCACCGGAAGAAATATTCACGACAGTTCCTCCTTTATTTTCCCTGAAATGGGGTAATATCGCACGGGTTACGTTCATCGTTCCGAAAACCGTTACACGGAACTGCTCATCAATTTGCTCGGGCGTAACTGCCTCAAAAAGACCAAATTGACCGAACGCCGCATTGTTTACCAACACATCTATTTTCCCGAATTTGGCAACACCTTCGGCAATGGCTTTTTGGATGCTTTCGGGCTGGGTAATATCCAAGCGGGTTACCAGTGCGTTGGTATTTTTTTGCAATTCCGTTTCCTTTTCGGGGCTGCGCATCGTGGCAATCACGTTGAAACCTTTTTCGATAAATAATTCGGCTGTGGTGCGTCCTATTCCTTTGGAAGTGCCTGTAATTAAAACTGTTTTGTTCATTGTTTTATTTTTTCTAATTTTTGATGAGGCAAAGGTATGGCATTCATTTAGTGATGTTTAACACTAATTACCGAAATCGGAACACATTTCACGGAACTATTTTATTTTTAAATTTCACGGTATTTTTTAGAATTTTGAAATAAAAATATAGTTCGTAAGCATTCCGTCTGGCTCATTATTCGTGTTGTCTGTATTCTTGGGGCGTTTTTCCTGTTTTGGCTTTGAACATCCGACTGAAATAATGCGGATAGTTGAACCCCAGCGAATACGCAGTTTCGCTTACCGAACCCGATTCTGACAGCAGGATGATTTTGGCTTTTTCCACAATAAAATTATTGATGTGTTCTTTGGCAGAAATTCCTGTTTGTTTTTTCAGCAAATCGCTCAGGTAATTGGTGGAAAAAATGCAGTTTATTCGAAAAATATTCTATAGACGGAATGCCTTTTTCGGCAAAATTTCCGTCTTTGTAATAGGCTTCCAACAGCGAATGGAAACGGTCTGCCGTGTCCGAATTTTGAGCCGAACGAGTGAGAAACTGCCGTTCATAATAGCGTTGCGAGAGGTTCAACAAAAGTTCCAAAGCCGAAGCGATAACGGTCTGGCTATGAGCATCGATGCGTTCCTTTATCTCATCGCTGATGATGTTTTTGCAGTCGGTAATGGTACGCTGTTCGTCTTCCGAAAGGTGCAGGGCTTCGTGTACATCATACGAAAAAAACTTGTAACGCCCGATGCGGTTTCCCAGTGGCGTATGGCGTATCAAATCAGGATGAAAGAACAAAATCCAACCATTTAGTTCGTTGATTTCCAATTCTTTGGTAAGTGTAATGAGTTGGTCGGGGGCAGCAAATGCCAGTACGCCTTCATCAAAATCGTAGGCGTTTCTGCCGTAATCCATACCGCAACTTTTGTCTTTCAGCGAGATGTAGTACATTCCCAAAGTCAGTTTTTGGCGTACCCATTCTTTATCGATTTTCCACTTTGCCGTATCCATCACAGCGATAAGCGGATGCGTGATTTTTTCCGTCCCAAAGACTTCGGACAGACGGCTGATAGAGGCTATGTGCAGGGGCTTTTCGTTCATAAAATCCTATGTTTTCAATACTGCAAAAGTACGCTTTATGGAACTGTTTCAGCATTAATTTTCACGGATTTTCCAACACTTTTCACGGAAATTTTGTTTTTCATTAAAACAAAATACCATTATGAAAGACGGAAATCATTACTTGAAAGCAAACAAAAATCCCTGCCCGAAACTGAAATTTTCTGCAGGGATTCCCCTCAACTTCCCAACCGTTCCCGAAACTCTTTCGGTGTCATTCCCAATAGTTTTTTGACATAACGTGTGAAGAATGAACGGCTGGAAAAGTGCATTTCGTCGGCAATTTGTGAAATGTTCCGTTTTTTGTTTTGCAACAGAAATATCAAACGCTCTTTGGTGTATCGCTGTATCCATTCCGATGCTGTGACGCGGGTATTCGTCTTACAGATATAATTAAGATATTTGGGTGTAATGTTCAGTAAATCAGCATAAAACTGCACTTCACGCTCTTTCATGCAATGCTCTTGTGCCAATTGCATAAACCGTTCGTAGAGCGTGCCGCTTTGCAGGCTCCGTTTGTGGCGGTCGAGTTCGTCTTCAAAAATATGCCACATTTCCAATAGAAAAAGTTGCATTTGCAACTTCAAGGCTTCCTCATAAAAACGGTGGTTGGTTTCCCTTGATTTGTCGTACAACAATTGGAAATTCCTCAAAATCCGTTCTTTATCTTCTTTTTCGGGATGTAAAATCGGGGCTTCTTTGGCGTGAATGTAACTGTCGATGCTCACATTGGCACTTGGCAGATTATCGGTCAGCAAATGGCTGTCCACAAAAAGAAAGGTAGCCTTGAAATTCGCCGAAAAAACAATGTCAGAAACCTCCAATCCTGCCAGCCAAAAGACAAATTCGCCTTTTTTGCAAAGATGCCGCAAACCGCCAAACGTGAACCGCACCGTACCGTTTTGGCAATAAATATGCGTGTGAAACCGAACTTGGAACGCTTCGGGAAATTGGACAGCAGAAGCCGTTTTGTACAGGATAACTTTTTCTAAATCGGAGGACATTGTGTTGTTTTTTTGATTGAAAGATTAACTTTACACTGCAAAGCGGAATGCCATATACCCAAAACTGATTACGGTTTTGTTCAACATTTTGGAGGTTGACGAATGTGGGGATTTTTAGCGTAAATACTCAACCAAAGCACTTCCGTTAAACCTTACACGAAGTTCAATAGAAACCGTTCAACCCCACTTTTAGCGTATGTTTAGGCACTCATTATTGTTGTGGTTCTATTACTTGTTTTCCGCAATATGGGCAAAACTTGTGTAGCTTCTCTAATTGACTAAAACAACTGTCGCATAAAATTACTTTGTCAACTACCTGCTTTATTGCGTTTGTTGTCCTGACGGTAAATACTTCGGGAATTTCTTTTAAGAAACTTGATTCGTTTCCTTTTTGTGTTATCAAGAAAAGTTTATCTTTGGCTCTTGTAAGAGCAACGTAAAATAAACGTCTTTCTTCTTCCATCAGCAAGTCGTGATTTGCTTTTTTTATCACTTGGAAAATTCTGTCTTCAAGCCAAATATCAGGGAAGCCACCATTACCCTCTGTCAAGCCAATGATAAAAACAACTTTTGCTTCAAGACCTTTTGAAGCGTGGATAGTTTTGCCTTGAACACGGACATTTTCATTTTTAAACCTGTAAAAATAGGGTGTAAACATTTTGCTTCGTCTGTATAAAAACAAAATTTCGTCATTGCTTATTCCGTCATCCAATACTTCTTTTACCTTATCAAAACAAAATTGTAAGTTTTCATCTTCTGTATTTCCTGCAAAAACTACGATTTTATGTTCTGATTTTTTTGATGCCCGAACATCTTTATCAACTTTGAATTTGTTGTGCTTAATTACTTCGTTACTTGCACCGACAATGTTTTGCGTACTGCGATAATTCAAATTGAGTTTGATTGTTTTTGCATTGGCAAAATGATTTTCAAACTCAACAATGTAGCTTACGTTAGAACCTCTAAAACCGTAAATACTTTGCCAATCGTCCCCAACGCAAAACAGTTGTGTGTCGTCAGTAAGCAAGAGTTTGATAAGCTCAACTTGTAGATTGTTTACGTCTTGAAACTCATCAACTAAAATGTATTGATACTTACTTTTGTATTTGTTGGCAATATCGCTATGATTTTGAAACAGGGAAGTGCTTCGTGAAATCAAATCGTTGAAGTCAAGATACGATTTGTCAGTACAATAATGAATGTATTTTTTTGCTATTGGAATTGCCAATTCATAAAAATTGCGAACTCGTTCGTGTTGGTCTTTTCTTGCGTTTTCTAATACGGTGTCAAGGTCGATGTTTTCAACTTTTATCATATCTGTGATACGCATAATTTGCTGAACAAAATCTTTTACATCTTCGTGATAGCCGTTAAATTCTTCTTTGAAGTTTATTGAAATTGTTTTATGATAATCGGCTGGTAAACGATTTTTCACAATCTTGTCAAGCGTATGATTGAACAACGCAGAGTCTTTGGTCATTGTTTCAAAAGTCTTGACAAGAAGTAAATTTCCTTTGTGAAATTGTTCCTCCTTGTCTTTCATTGAAAAGCTTTTGTCGCTGATATGTTCAATATACAAATTGGCTTCGGGAATATAGAAGTCGGGCGTAAACGAAAAATCTTTTACGTTCAATAATGGTTCGTATTCGTATTTTATGCTGTGGCGATAAAACCAATCGGCAATAAATTGTTCGGATTTTGAACGAACTTTTGTGCCGTCAAGTGTTGTGAAATATTTACCGTCTTTGGGTACATATTTTGGGTCGATTTGCTTTAGATGAATTTTGTCGATGATGTAATCAAGAATATATCGTTTAAGATTTAGCAAATATTCTGTGTCTTCACATTCTTCAATCAATAGTTTGTGAATGACTTCAAAAACCGTTTCGGGTGCAACGTGTTTTGAAAGTTCGTCTTCTTCATCACGTTTTGTATCTCCAATAATTTTGAACTTATTGTCAAATTCATTTACACCGTAGTTGCGTAAAATGCTGTAACAAAAACTGTGAAAAGTTTTGACAGTTAAGCCGTCAATCCACGTATATTTTTTCTGTTGAAAATACCTTTCTCTGTCTTTTTCTGCGAAACTTTTCCGTTTGTCAAAAAGTTGTTTTTCGTATTCGCCACTTTCGTCTGCCGAAATGATAAGACGGTCAAGCATTTCGTTTGTAGCGTTTTTTGTAAATGTAATGGCAAGAATACTTGACGGACTTACGCCTTTTTCTTCAATTAAGTAGATGAGTTTTTGCAAAAGTGTTTTCGTTTTTCCCGAACCTGCCCCTGCAAGAACCAAAATCCTTTTATCTTCACTGACAACTGCGTCCTTTTGTTGGTCGTTTAATGCACTTAAATCTATTTTTCTGTTCGTTTCCAAAATTTAATCAATATTTTATGGAACAAATGTCCGAATTATTTCCTTCCAAAATCGGCTGGATTTTCGCCCCAAGCTCGTGCCGGCGGGGCAGTACAATTTATTTTATCTCGTTAATCCATTCACTTGCAAGGGTTTCAACATAGTCAATAAAATTGTTAACATTCTTTATTTTATAAAATGTATACTCTGGTTGGTTTTCTAAAACCTCTACATTTTCAAAACAATGGTCGTGAGCAAACAAAAACACTTCTTTTGTTTTGGGGTCATATAATGTTACATTTCCGTTTGCTTCGCCAACGAAGCATATAAAGTCTTTGTAATCCATTTGATTACACCCTTTTTCATTACACTCTTCCTCATAATAATCGCCCAAATCTCCAAGACCTGCCGTGCATTCCGATTCTATAAACATAAAATCTTGGTTGTTACAAAGACTTTCTTCGGGTTTATTATAGGACTCTTGAATGCCGCCAATTTCATTTAGTAATAGTTTGTGTTCTTCGATAAGATTTAAATTTGAATTGCCAATATTTTCAATTTTGTTTAACCAACCACAACTTAATTTATCTTTATTAGTCCAAGAATAAAGTCTAAATAATTGATTGTTTATTTTCAATTCTAAAATCCTTGCTTGTTCGATTAGTTCTGAAAGAATTGGAAATGTATTTTTAAATTCGTTTGATAAAAGAATTTCTTTTTGAGAATTTAAAAAATCTATTTTATCGGTCTTACTAATAAACCAAGATATATCACTTTTAAATGTTTCAAAATCTATATTCATCATTTACTTTTTTTGTTTGGAGTTGGGATTGTATTGCCCGTAACGTATTCATTTCGTAGCAAAGTTACAAAAAAGTTATCTGCCGTATCGTTGGTATTGTTGGCATGAGCGGGATGCTCGCCCAGCGGGGGGATAAAGTATACTAATCTTTGTTTATTCATTTGTTTCCCATCTATGTGTCGTCCTACAATGACCGCTAACTTCTGGGGGCTTTGCGAGAGAGCGGATTTTTAGCACTACTTTTGATGCAAAGCATGAATGTTCAAATTTACGAAAAAGTTTCATACGAAGCACTTCGCCCGCTCTCTTGCAAAGTCCTTGTTATCGCTCGGGTGTTCTGTCATAAGTCATCACTTTCTATGTTGGAAAAGACATACTCTTTGACAAGTTTTGGCTTGTGCAGTGGGCTTTCGAGCGACTTGGTAATGTGCATATCGTTTAGAATGGGTTTGTGTTTAAAATATTTCAACAAGTGCTCAGCCCAAGCTTTCGAAAGTAAAGGTGGTACAGCATTTCCAACTTGTACATAATAATTTCTTTGAGTTTTTGAAACTAAATGAAAATCATCAGGGAATGACTGAAACCTCAAACCTTCTCGAATAGTAATCATTCTATTTTCTTCGTAATGAATATTACAGCCAATATTTGGACGATTGAAATGCGTGTTTATAGTATAATTCGGTTTGTTAGGATCAAGTCTTCCGTATGTTGTAGTTCTTCCACCTGTACTTTTGAAATACATAATTCTTTTAGTAGAAACACTATCTGGAATATCCATATAATTACCTCCAGGCTTGACGTGGCTAATTATTTTTTTGTCTGTAGGACTTGAATAAGGAATTATATGCAAAGTTGTGTTTTCTGCATTTTTACGCATTAATGCCTGATATGGATTACTTGGTTTATGTTTATATTTTGTTTCTCCGTGTTCGGTTGGGGAATCTAAATCTGATATTGCTTGGAAAGAAGTTATCCACTTATTTTTTCCTTCTTCGTTCTCAAAATGAGTTTGTGGAGGTGCTGAAATATCAATCCCTATTTTATTCCCAATAATAAATACTCGTTTCCTTCTTTGAGGAACACCATAATCAGCCGCATTAAGCGTATAAATATTAATGTGATACCCAATTTCCTCAAATGCATTTTTTAAGTTGTCAATTACCTTTGAGCCGTCAACGGCTTTCGATGATTTAATACCTGTAACATTCTCAAAAAGAAATATTTTCGGTTGTACTTTATTTACAACATCAAGATAAGAATAAACCAAAGCCGACCTATCATCATTAGGGTCTCTTCTGCCAATTCCTGAAAATCCTTGACAAGGAGGACCACCAATAATAATATCTGCATTTGGAATAGTGCTTAAATCAATCTTTGTAATGTCTTCATTTACAATATGATTACCAATATTTAATTTGTAAGTTTCACAAGCGTCTTTCAAAATATCATTTGCCCATACTAAATCATAACCAGCTTGTTTAAATCCTAGATCTAAACCTCCACAACCTGAAAACAAGCCTATTACTTTTATTTTGTTATTTATCATAATCTTCTATCTTCTACTAAGTCAGCTAAAAAGAGTTCAAAAAAGTTGGTCATCTCTACACTTGAAATGAATCCTAAATTATTCTTTGAATAAATGATTTTAGCAATTTCTTCGTCCAATAATCTTCTTGGAGTGGTTAAACCTTCTTCTCCGCTTACTGATACATTTAGATTATTGAAATCCTCAAAAACCGTTACAACTGAATCTATTTCAGTTTTTGTTAGTTGCTTTAAATCAGGAACTTTTAATTCATTTATGTGAAAACCTTCTAATTTTCTTAATCCCTCTTGATTATTTGAATGAATTTCGAATTGAATTTGTCCAAAACAAGAGTTTAGATAGGCAGTGATAAACTTTATCTGGCTAGAGTTTGAAATTGAAGTATCTGTGTTACCATTTTGGAATCCAGAGAGATAAAAGAAATTAGTGGAAAGAACAACTGGTGCAGAAAAAGGATTGTAATAACAAGTATGTTTAGTCCTTTCAGCACGCGGAATAAGAATGTCAAACGAAACTTTATTTCTGAATGCTGCATTTACAATTTGTCTCCATTTGGTTGGATTTGTTGTGTTATTAGTTGTAAATATTGAGTTAAGTAAAGTATCTGCTTGATAATTAGCGACTAGTCCATTTGGTGTACTGTCATCATATTGAGCAGGGAAATGGATTGCAGGTTCTTCTTCTAAATTCGTTTGTTCTAAGATTAATCTTCTAGCACTTCTACTGTTTTTAATTCCATAACCTCTATTTGAGTTTAAAATTCCCGAGTAAGGAGATTGATTAAAATCAGGAAAGATTATTGCAGAACCACCGCTATTTTCTGCTCCTCCACGTCTTTTGTTCACAAAAAAAGTATCTAATGGCTCTAAAAATGAAAGAGAATCCAAAGTTTGGAATTTATCAGCAGGGTCATTGAAAAACATTTTCCAATTTGCTGACGGGTCAATATTCCTATCACTAACTTTTAATGTATAATTTGCAGTTACAACGGTACTATTGGTAGAGGTAAGTATTGCTTTTATATCATTAGGACGAGATAGTAAATCAGAATCAATAATTCTCAAAAATTTTATCTGATTAGACGGCTGTTTGCTTAAAACCGTTATTACGGTTGTTACTTTAAAATCTTCAAAATAATTTCTTGGGTATAAAATAACAGCTTCAACCTTGTCTAAAATAAATTGCTTTAAATGTTCGCCTTCTTCATTATTCAAGAATTTAGCCATTAAAATTAACCCAGCCTTACCTTGGGAGTTTAAGTAATGCCAAGCATAATTTACGAAATAAAAATATAGATTAGGTTGTGATGCAAGTGTAACGAAATTCGTTTGCCCATTGGCTGTTATTGCATTATTCATCAAAGTTTTATCTGCAATTGTTATAGGTGCATCAGGATTATCATTTCTTAAAAAAGGAGGATTCATCAATAGAACATCATATCCAGCGATATTTGGATTTGTGAAAGTATTTTCAGTAATAATATTTGCATTGGTGGAATTATTTACACCAGAAAGATTTTTGGAAACAAGCCGAAAAGTAGCTAATTGAGCTAAAAAAGGGTCAATTTCAATTCCATTAACTTGATTTAGTAGTTGATTATGAGATTTAGTTACGGCATTTGAAAGGCTTAAAATATTCAAATAGTCGTATGAAGCATCTAATAATGCACCATCTCCAGAACAAGGGTCGATTACAGTTGAATTTTCATTTTCAATAGTTACAGTTGCCAATAAAATTGACAACTCCGTATCAGACATTATTTTCCCTCTCTTATGAAGTGTATCTTTATCATAAACTTTTGAAGTCAATAAATTGAAAATATATTCAGGCAAAGGATTGTCCGAAACTGCTTGCGAGCTATAACTGTTTAAAGCGTGAATTGTATTTTTGAAGTATTGAATAATCGAAGAACTAAAATTTTCAGGAAAAATTCTTTCGGTTGAGTTCGGATGATTAGAAAATACTTGATTAAAATCTAACTGTAATACACGATTGTAGTTATTGGTTAGTTTGGTAGCGAAAGTTTGTAGATTATCATTGTCAAGTGGAAAAGTTCGGAAAAAACTTTGATTTGGATTATTCGTTTGATTGTAATAATCTTTTAAATATGCAAAAGCCAATAATCTGAAAAATTCATAAAGTGAAATTTCATCTGCCAAGTCCTTACTTAGAGATAAACTGTTACTCACACTTTGATAATTCTGAACAAACGTATCAATTATAGGTTGCCAATTGTTTTCCCAATCGGGTTGTGTTCGGTTATAGATTATTGGCAGAATTTGCTCAATAGTTGATTGAAATTCAATACTTGTTTGTGTTGCATCTCGATTTTGAGGATTGAAAGGAGTGTGTGATTTTGGATTTCCTTTTAGTACGCAAGTTGAAATAGGACCTTGTCGGTCAGCAAACAAGATTAATTCCTCAATATTTGTCAAACAAAAATACTTCGGATAATTTGGTTCCCAATAAGGTGAAAAATCAGAAACGTAGGAACGTGATTGATTTTGAAACCTTTGTGAAGTAACATCACGAGCCGTTTTCTTTACTTCGATAACAAAAATGCACCTATTTGAAGATTTTAATTTAATCGCAAAATCTGGAATTATTGTGTTGTTTGGAATTGCAGGATGATGAACTAATTCCATAACGGAATCATAGCCACAATTAATGATAGCATTTTTAACTGCATTTTCAACAACAGGATGAAATCCTGTAACTTCATCGGAATTATACCAAAGATTTATCATTTAATTCAAATATTCTTTAATTTCTTTATTTAGCTCATCAATCGTTAATGAACAGTTGTTTCTTTCGTTGTATTCGTTAATCAGCAATAAGTCAATTTTTTCAATTATTTGCTTCTGCTCATTTTCATATCTGTTTACATTCATCAATTCTTTTCCCTGCAATTCTAATTTTTTTATGGTCTGTTGTGAAATTTTATTTAAGTCAATTACTTTCACTTCTTTAAATTCGTAAAGTTGTATCTTCCTCAAACCATTTCCTTGACTTCTTGAGTTGCTTAGCGTACTCAATCTAGTGAAAGAAGAATTTAAAATTGCAAAACTTGCTAATTCATTATTTTTTATATTGAGAATATAAAAGTTATCAGAGGACAAAAATTTATTTGGATTGTAAATAAAATCTATGTTTTTGCGTAGGTAATAATTGAAGATAAAATTACCCGTTCTTTTCAACTGTATTTTATACCAATCTCTTTTAGTTTCAATATCTCGTTTAACTGCAACAAATTTTTGAGCGGGTGTTTTTAGAATTTCATTTTTTACTGACTCTAAATATTGTTTAGTTTCATTGGAAATTGACCCATTAACCGCTAAAATATAAGCGTTCTCTCCGTTTACAGAATAAGTCTTAATCTGTGAAACATCTTTTACAATCGGTTTTAATTCAGGAAGTTCATTTTTTGAAAAAATAAAATGACTATTTACTACTGCCGATGTTCCTCTTTGGATTGGTTGCGAAACAATTTTTTTAAGTTCAGTAAATAAACTTGAATTGAAATTAATTATACTGTGATTATTGAAACTATATGTCAATAACTCTTGCTGTTTTAATTTAATGCAATTTGTATCTAAACCATTGTAAGTTCTTAAATCATTCAAGTCATTCAAGTCATTCGAAGGATAATAGGATATGGACTTCCTATGATTCTTCTCTTTTACAAATTTAATTACAGTAGCACCTATTTCAACATCATCAAATGCACTTTTTCTGAAATGATAAATACTATCCAAGTATCCGAGTTTAAGTAAAGATTCCTTTAGAAACTTACCAAAACTACTATAAAGCCAACTATCATATATCACGGCAACCATTACTCCGTCATCCTTTAAATGCAAAATGGACTTTAATAAGAAGTAGATATATAGATTTGATTGAGATGGAATAGTTGATAACAGAGAAGACGCATTATATCTAATATTGTCTTTTGAATTTACACCGTCTGATAATAGTTCTTGCCTTACATAAGGAGGATTTTGAATAATTAAGTCAAATTGCTCACTTATTGGCAAATCGAAAAAACTTCCCTTGATTAACGTTCTATTAGGATTGTCGTAAAATGTATCTATTTCTTCTGTAATTAGGGTTGTGTCGATTTCAATTCCTTTTAAAAAGCAATTTGAAAAATCTTCATTCATTGCATTAAAAAAAGTATTGGGACCGATGCAAGGGTCAAGTATAAAGGAGTTATTTTTTAATGTGTGTCGTAATATGCCAATCATAAACTTTGCAAGAATTGCAGAAGTAAAAACCTGTCCTAAATTTTCATTTTGTTTAGGTTTGACATTTTTAGTTTCAAAATCCTTTGAAAAGAACAATTCTAACTGCTCTTCAAAAGATTGAATGACTACATCGAATTCGTTAGATGGCTCACAAAAGGTGTTAGGCATTTTTAAGACTTTTATATTTTACTTGTTCTTCTGCAACTTTCAAAGCCGACAAAGCTGATTCTTCATCTCTTACAATCGAATAAACTTTATTAGCAAGCCATAATGATTCTAGTTCTTCAATAGGTGTATTAAAGAGTTTATTTAGTTTTGTTAAATCTTCTCTTTTTAAAGGTTTTTGGTCGTTTTCAACTTTGCTTAGAAAACCTTCTCCAATTTCAAGTTGATATGCAAGCTCTCTTTGTTTAAGACCTGCTTGTTCCCTTAATTCTCGTATTTTCTGCCCAAGTGTCATTGCTTAATTTTGTACTTGTCTAATTTTGGTCAAAAGTAATAAATTATTTTGGATTGTTCAGTCAAGCGTTGGTAAAAAAGGGCTCTTTTGTTTTTTGTAGCGTTGGATTGTGTGTCGGAAAAACCAAATGTGCTATATGCAGAACGGCTTTTTACACTAAGCTATAACGTCTTATTTATAAAAGTTCCTGCCCATCAACCCTCTACCCAATTTTACCTACAAAAATACATTTCGGCAAAGATGTGCGATATTTGACATTTTTTGCGATATAAGTATAACTAATAGTTTTTAAAACTGGCTTACCTTTGCACCATAAAAAATAAGGCAATGCAAACAAAAGATATTTTTGAACGGATGAAAAACGGCGAAATCATCCCGCCAAACGACCCCGAAGCGTACAAAATGCTCGAGGCATCGTACCACACAAAAAAACTGCTTGTACAGATGAACAACGCAACCGACCCAAACGAAATCAGAAATCTGTTAAGTCAAATTACTGATACAGAGATAGATGAAAGCACCAACGTATTTACGCCCTTGTACATTAATTACGGTAAAAACACCAAAATAGGCAAAAACGTATTCATCAATTTCGATTGTACTTTTTTGGATTTGGGCGGAATTACCATTGAAGATAACGTCCTGATTGCCCCGAAAGTCAGTCTGCTATCCGAAGGACACCCGATAGAACCCGACAACCGCCACGCACTGGTTCCCAAACCGATACACATCAAAAAAAATGCTTGGATTGGTGCCGGAGCAACCATTTTGCAAGGTGTAACCGTTGGCGAAAATGCAGTAGTGGCTTCGGGTGCGGTGGTTACAAAAGACGTTCCCGATAATACAATCGTAGGAGGCATTCCTGCAAAAATCATTAAATTAATTGAAAAATAGAAATAAAGATGAAAAGAATATCCATTTTAGCCGTCCTAATACTATTTTTAGGACAAACGTATGCACAAAAAGCAAATCTTAAAAAATCAGAAAAAATGAAAACAGAGCATTATACTTTTGCGTTGAACGACAACGTTACCCGGCAAAAAGTAACCTTCAAAAACCGCTACGGCATCACGCTTACGGGCGATTTGTATATGCCTGAAAACGCTGGAAACCAACAGCTTCCGGCATTGGTCATCAGCGGTCCTTTCGGTGCGGTAAAAGAACAATCATCGGGATTGTATGCCAACGAATTGGCCCGCAGGGGTTTTGTAACGTTGGCGTTCGACCCTTCGTTTACGGGCGAAAGCGGTGGCGAACCGAGAAATGTGGCTTCGCCCGACATCAATACGGAAGATTTCAGTGCGGCGGTGGATTTCATCGGCTTGCAAAAGAACGTGGACAGAAACAAAATCGGCATCATCGGCATTTGCGGTTTCGGCGGATTTGCCCTCAATGCCACGGCGATTGACAAGCGTGTGAAAGCGGTTGCCACAACGAGTATGTATGATATGACGCGCGTGATGTCCAAAGGCTACAACGATGCCGTAACGCCCGAACAACGCACCCAAACATTGCAGCAATTGGGCGAACAGCGTTGGAAAGATGCCGAAAACGGAACGCCCGAATATCCCGAAAACGGATTGGCGCAAACCAACGAGCAATCGCCCCAATTCATTAAGGAATATTATGATTATTACAAAACAGACAGAGGTTTTCACGAACGTTCCTTAAACTCCAACGGTGCGTGGACGCTGACCAACGCCCTGTCGTTTATGAATATGCCGATTTTGACGTATGTGAACGAAATTTCGCCACGCCCCATACTTCTTATAGCAGGTGAAAACGCCCACTCGCGTTATTTCAGCGAAGATGTTTACGCAGCGGCAGCCGAACCGAAAGAGTTGATGATTATCCCCAACGGCGTTCACGTGGATTTGTACGACCGGATGGACAAAATTCCGTTCGACAAATTGGAAACATTTTTTACGGAAAATTTGAAGTGAAAAAAGAAGATATAACTAAAAAAATCCCTGCGGAAAAACTATATTTTCGGCAGGGATTTTTGGTTTTGAAGTTTATGTAATAAAATCTGAAAATGAATGGATTACATTTCCAAAATTCTCACATCTATTCTGCGGTTTTTAGCTTTGCATTCATCGGTATCATTAGCCTCGCATACAGGAAATTGCAAGCCATAGCCTTCGGCTTCTACTCTATCCGTTGCGATGCCCATTTCCAATAATTTTTGTTTGGCGGTTTCTGCTCTCAAACCCGAAAGTTTTACATTATTAGCTTCATCACCTGTATTATCGGTATAGCCTCCCAATTTTATTTTTAGATTTGGATAAG
>JAUNTR010000175.1:0-1902 GCA_030538575.1 Cruoricaptor ignavus
TGAGAATGCACCGAATTTTAATTTTGAAAATTTTCGGGTTTTAAAAATTGATGTTCCAAAAAAATGATTACATCGGTAAATCTCTACTCAAATTTTCCAAAAAATATGCGGGAGAAATACCGAATCGGTCTTTGAAGTTTTTAGAGAAACTCTGTGCATTGTTGTAGCCCGATTCTTCTGCAATATGTTGCATACTCCAATCCCTTGTTTCTGGGTTGGTTTTCCATTGTTGGATAATGTGGTTGAGTCGCAAATGGTTGAGATAAGCATTTAGATTAAACCCTTTGAAATGGTTGAGGATTTTAGAAAAATACGCTTTGTTCACACCACAAGTTTTAGATATACTTTCCAGCGTAATGCCTGGTTTTAAGAACTGTTGTTCGCTCTCGAAAGTTTCTAAAAAACCTGACACTTTTTCTATATACATCGAATTGATATCGAGTTCTTTATCAGGAGCTTTGGCAAAATCTGATAAATCTATTTTCGGACTTGCCGGAACTTGCTGAAACACCTCTTCGTACATTTTTTTATATTGATTTTTTTTTCGATAAAACTTCAATAACCACAAAGAAACACAACCCAACAAAATGACTGCAAAAACGATAACAATTGTATAATTACTACGTTCTGTTTTCAGACTGTTTTCCAATTTTTCCTTATCTTCTATCAGTTGTTTGGTGTCATATTCTTTCTTTATATTGGCAAATAGGTGCTTGTATTTTTTTTCGTAACCTTTATCCAAAACCATCAGTTTATTGATGTATTCCAGTTGTTTATGAGGTTGATTGTTGTCTGCATAATAACTGATAAATCGCTCCATTACGGGGCGAAAATGTGGGTCTAAAATCTTAGTTTCCTCATAATTTTGGTCTATCTCTTGCAAGAAGGATAAAGCTTTTTCTTTATCGCCCAATTCCCAATAACTGAGTCCTAAATAAAATTTCTCCGAAAGATGTTGCCAATTATCGTTATAGAGTTGTAAAGCTTCTTGAAGTTTTGCAATCGCCTCGGTATATTTTTTTTGGTAATATGCATCTGTACCTTCCGCTGAGAAGAAGTAGCCTGCATATTCTGGCATTTTATTTTTTTGTATATAAGTTCTGCCTTCTTCGATAAGTTTTATATTTTTTTCGTATTCAGAAAGATAAGTATTGACTTCTGTAAGAGCGATAAGCGAATAAATGAAATAAATCCGATAATCATTACTACCGATAATTTTATCATGAGAGCGAAAAAATGCTACACATTTTTGTAGGTGTTCTTGGGCTTCATCATACTGTCCCAAATAGGTTTTTATTTGTGCTATACCAAACTCTACCTCGTGCAGTAAATAGGGATTTTTATTTTGCCGAACGTATTCGTAACCTTTTAGCAGATGTTCCAGTGCTTTTGGGTATTCCTCATTATTCCTATAACTCCCAGCCAATGCAATATAATATTCACCAATAATATCGGGGTCTTTCATCTGTTTGGCTGCAGCTAAAGCACTATCGGCGTATTTTATTTGGGTTTCTCCGTAGATAAAATGGGTAGCAAGATTATAACCATGAGCCAACTCTTTCAGGTTATTTTCCTTTTTTGCTTTTACGATATAACTTCTTACATAGATGTTTCGAATATCCAGTTGATTATCGTGTTTGTTTACCAATTTATTTAGTTCATCATAGGTGATTTTTTTTGTATCTACGCTATTTTCTTGTGCTGAAACTAAAAATAGAGGAGAAACAAAAACTAAAAAAACGTATAAAAAAGATAAAAACCCGTGCATAAAACATCATTATTTAGCACAAAAATAAAAAAAAATCTAAAAAAATGATTAAAAAAACTTATCAAAAATTAAAACACTGATTACCAATATATTGCAAAATAAGATTTCCGATTTTACAAAAAATATTTATGATT
>JAUNTR010000175.1:1912-4823 GCA_030538575.1 Cruoricaptor ignavus
CTACCACTGTTTTTATGATTTTACCACTCCTTTTGTCTTTGCGATTTGGATGATTAAAAAAATCTATATAATTTGGGCATAGCAAAACTAAAAGAATTGAACTATGAAAAGAAAAAGTTACCTATTGGCAAGTGCTTGTATCTTATTATTCATTTTCTCTTGCAGAGAACAAGAGGAGATATTACAAAATACAACTACTGAAAACAAAATAACAAAAAATAACAAAAATGTAGATATACATAAAATAACTTTGAAAAGTAAGAGGGATACTATTGTAAGAAGTGAAGAAATTAGAAACCCTATACACACTCCTCCGAAGAAGTAAAACCAAATGATTTAAACGTATGTTTTTGTAGTGCGCAATACAGAAATAGTACGAATAAATACCGCTTTCATTAAAGCAAAAAAATAATTATTAATTTTCTAAAATTAAATTGTAATGGAAAAGAAAACTAAATTTAATGCGAAAAAATTCTTAAACATTAAAACCTTATCTCCGCTTGAGAGCAATGCTGTAAAAGGAGGAATTGCTGATGTTAAGGATAAAAAGAAAAAGGTTGAGATTAAGATTGATGTAAAAGCCGATATCTAATCTTATTTTGCAAAAAGAATGACCAATGAGGAGTTTTATGTCTTAAAAATGTAACTCACAATGTATAACTATATTTTTTTTAACATGAAAAAATCAAATTTTAATGCTAAAAAATTCTTAAACATTAAAACCTTATCTCCACTTGAGAGCAATGCTGTAAAGGGAGGAGTTGCTGATGTTAAAGATAAAAAGAAAGAAAAGGAGATTAAGATTGATGTAAAAGTTGATGTGTAATCCAGTATTTCACTTGGAGTAATAGAGATTTTCTCTATTACTCTTTAACCTACAAATAAAATAATTATGAAAAAAACAAATGAAATTCCATTTAGTTCAGAGTGGTGGGATTATTTCCTTTCTAAAAACAAAAAATTCACAGAACCGTGTGTGATAAAGAATTGTTTGAATCAAAATTTGGTACAAAATTTAACCGAAGGTGTTTTTGAAATGCTTAAAGAAAGATATAAAATCGAGCATATCCATAGGGGATTTAGAGTATATATAGAAGGTGTCGAACAAGACAACCTATTTTCTAGAAACCTTGCATTAAATCCACCAAAAAAGAATGAAAATATTATTGAATATTTAGAAGGTATTTTTGATAAGAAATTTGGAATGATAATTAATAGTGGAGAAAAGTATTCCGATATTCTATCAGACACTCTTTTAGAAAAAATAAGACCATTGATTGAAAAAATCGGTCTGCCAACATCTGGTTTAGAACTCACTATTTTTATTGGTAATTATGGGTGGACTCCACTTGGCATACATCAAGACCACAAAGGAGAAAATGTATTACATTTTCATCTTGGACCAGGCTCTAAAACAATGTATACTTGGGATGAGGATAAATATAATGAATTAACAAATACAAAACACAACAACAAAGATATTCTGCCATTACTTAAATATGCTCAAAAGTTTCCTTTCACCGAAGGGGATTTATTCTATATGCCTTGGAACAAGTTTCATGTAGGTTATAGTGATGAAATATCTATTGGCATTACATTATGGTTTAATAACCCTACCAATTTAGAGTTTACTAATAAAGTTATAAAATCATTCACAAATCAGTATATTGAAGGTAATAATGAAAAAATATTGACTCCTCAAATAGATTATATAAAAAACAACAATTCATTTAATGATTTATTAGAAACCATCAAAATAAATGATGATCTGAAAAATGTAGATGTTATTTCCTTCTTTAAGCATATATATAATGAATACAAGTATTCCATATTAAGTAATGGAGGGTGGCAATCAGTCCCTGTCAATAAGACAACCAGTATTAAATACAATGTTGAAGAATATGAATTTTTGAATAATAAAAAAATAAAATCTAAAATGGGATATGAAATTATATATCAAATCCGAAATGAAAGTATAGATATATTTGTTAGAGGGTCAAAAATAGAAATGAATTATTTTCCAGAAGTTACAAAGATGATAGAGATGATAAATACAAATAATATTTTAGATACAGATGATTTGCTTAGTTTCTCCAATAAAAACTTCCCTAAAGAAGCAGGCTTATATTTTCTATCCTTAATTTACGACAAAAGAGGTTTTGAAATAATGGAATAATTTGAATTATTTTTAATAATCTTAATTTTGTCTAACCTCGTTGCAATGGAATGTTGAATCTAGGTTTGATTATCTTTATCGGTATTATAAAAACTGAATGTCCGTTTACTTACCTATTACTTACTTTTGATGAAATTGCAACTTTGTAATTTTCTTAAGTTATTGAAAACAAATACTTTATTCTTCTTAATTCAATCTAAAAAGTAATTTAGATTATTAAGCGGACATTCAAATTATAAATTAACACAAACTATATGACATATTTAAAAAATATTTTAGTATTATTATTTGTATTTTCCTATGTTTTTTATTTTGCACAGGAGCAGGATTCTATAAATAAAATAGTAGAAAAACAAATACAGGAAGTAGAAATAAAAGCCAAGAAAAAACTTATCGAAAGAAAAGTGGATAGATTGGTTTATAATGTAGAAAATTCTGTTGCAGCACAGGGCGGAGATGCTATGGATATTCTGAAAATAGTACCTGGAATAAAAGTACAAAACGATAAAATAACGATGGTGGGCAAAGGTCGTATTTTAGTTTTAGTAAACGATAGACCAATACAAATAAGCGGCGATGATTTGGCTAACTATCTAAAAACACTGAAGTCCGATGAGATAGAAAAAATAGAAGTAATGAGCAACCCTCCTGCAAAATACACCGCAGAAGGCAACAGTGGAGTACTGAACATTATAACCAAAACCACGAAAAAAAATAGCTGGAACGGAAATCTGA
>JAUNTR010000176.1 GCA_030538575.1 Cruoricaptor ignavus
ATTACAAAAACACAAGGTTCTCATTTTTCAATTTTTTCAGACGAATGAAAGCCTATAAAAAAGGGTTTCTTTTGTTGCAAAAACCCGATTTAACACACGGGAATATTCTCAAAAACAATATGTTTTTCGCCCTTTATTTGAAATTGAAATATGGGATTCCATTCGTGATTTCAGAGCATTGGTCGGGTTTCCGTAGAGAGAATCATAATTTTGGATTTTTAGAGAAATATAAAATTAAATTCATATCTCATTTCGCATCTCGCATTTTCCCTGTAAGTTCCGATTTGAAAAACGGACTGAATGCTCTCGGGATTTCAAAACCTATGCAAGTCATTCCCAATACGGTAGATTTATCGCTTTTTTATCCTTCCGAAAAAACGAACGACAGATTTACTTTTCTACACATTTCTAATCTTATTCCGATAAAAAATGCTGATAAAATACTAAAAGTAGCATTGGAACTTTGGGAAGAAGGTTGGGATTTCGATTTGAAAATTGGTGGAGATGGCGATTTGAAACCGTTGGAAAATTTAGCAAAACAATCTTCTTTTTCGGAAAAAATATTTTTATTCGGCGAGCAAACTCACATTCAAGTTTCGGAATTAATGAGAAGCTCGGATGCCTTTATTTTGTTCAGTTCCACCGAAAACCAACCTTGCGTTTTAGCAGAAGCTTTTGCGACAGGCATTTCTGTAATTGCAACAGATGTAGGTGGCGTTCGAGAATTTTTCCCTAAAAACGGAGGCATCTTACTATCCGAAGTCAACGAAACTGAACTGAAATCGGCTATGAAAACCATATTATTACAGAACTTCAACTTTGATAAAAATGGGGCTGTTTCTTTTGCAAAAACTCATTTTTCAAAGGAGAAAATAGGCGAGAAATTTTCTGAGGTTTACCAAGAGATATTGGGCAATAATTGTAAATAAATCGTATTTTAGCAGGATGAAGATAAGCAAGGATTTTTTGAGAAACTCAGGGCATTGGGTGTTTTTATCTTCATCTCTTGGGAAGGTTTTTGCTTTTGCAATGACGCTCTATTTGGTAAAAACATTGTCCTCCGTAGATTTTGGAATCCTCACAATTGCCATCAATCTAATAGGGTTTTTTATCCCTGCAATCGGTTTTGGTGCGAACCATGGTTTGTTGCGTTTTGGCTCGATGGTTTCTGCGGAAACAAAGACCAAACTTATTGGTTATGCCCACTATCGGGGTTTCATCAATCAAATTATTTTATCGGTATTTTTGGCAATTATTATTTATTGGTATGCCAAAGATAACAGCTTGGTTTTGTCTTATACTTTGGTAATGCTTGTAAGGTTGTTCGGATTGCTATTTTTAGAACAAGCCAAAGCAGAACTAAGAGCTTCTTTTTTGAACGAAAAATTTGCACGGTTAGAGATTATCAGCAATTTTTCAGCAATGTTTTTGGGGATTATTTTTACCTTTGTTTGGGGAGCTTGGGGTTACATTGCCTCTTTGTGTTTATTTCCTTACTTGGTGTTTTTTATACATCGTTTTCGGTTTTATACTGCTGAAATTCCAAAAAAATTGAAGCGATTATTTTGGCGATTTTCTCTTCAATCGGTCATTACGCTCGTTATTTTTATTTGGATTTTTTTATTAGATGTTTTTTTCGTGGG
The DNA here is from genome assembly GCA_030538575.1 of Cruoricaptor ignavus. Lineage (GTDB taxonomy): Bacteria > Bacteroidota > Bacteroidia > Flavobacteriales > Weeksellaceae > JAUNTR01. The sequence continues at coordinate 1,644 of JAUNTR010000176.1, forward strand.
CAAATATTTCAGTAATGAAGATGTGGGTTTCTATAAAATTTGCACACTTATCCCAATGAATTTAATTATTTTCGCACAAGTTTATACACAAACATTTTATCCCGAACTCTGCAAAAATCATAAAAACAAAAGATATATTCGTAAATTTATTAGGAATTATTATCTACTATTTATACCGATAGTTTTGTTGCTTTTATCTTTCGGTTTATTTTTTGGCAAACCTATATTGCAATTTTTCAGCGAAGATTTTACGGAAACTAAAATCCAAGATATTATGTTTTTTCAGATGGCAAGTTGTATGTTGCTTAGGATTCCGTTTGGTAATCTTATTGGTGCAATGGGACACATCACAGCGAGTTTGGTTTTAGGGATTTTTATGGTTTTGGGGATTTCTCTGTCGTGTATATTACTTTTACCTAAAACAGAAAATATGGCAATTGCAGCATATATTTCTTTGTTTTTCATAACTTTGGGCGGATTTGGTTCTGCCATCTATTTTTTCATTATTTATAAAAATTTAAAAAGATGAAATACACTTGGTTCACATACTTATTCATAGCATTAGCACTGTTTTCTTGCAGAGGAGAAAACGAAAGCGATTTGCAGAAAATAGACCAGATATTGGATATTTACATAAAAAATTCAGCGGGGCAAGATTTGCTGAACAGAGAAGTTTCGGGAGCATATTATTCCGTAGAATTACGAGATTTGGGAGCTTTGCGTGACCGAGTTGCCGTAAGTACAACACGAGGAACAGATAGTGATACGATACAATATATACGCTATATCGCAGGTGCAGAAAGAACCTTGCAAGATGGCGGAACAGATGTTTATAAAATCTACACATCGGCTTTTGCCGTGCAATACAGAACCTCATCCAGTGCAGAAGTGCAGGAAGACCGAATGACCATCTACTACGAATGGACTCCGCAACTCTTCCAAATAAGGAATATAGATTACAACGGCACAACTATTTTTACTAAAACAGCCAATCTGCCGAATACAATTACCATTGTGAAATAATTTTAACTAAATTTGCAGAAACACAAATTTTAGTTTTTTTAGTGAAACTCATTTTAATTTTTTAACCCATTCATTTTCAATATAAATGTTACAAGTCAGTTTTTTGCGTGAAAATAAAGAACGCGTTTTAGAAGGTTTAGATAAAAGAAATTTCAAGGCAACTCATCTTGTAGAAGATGCCATTGCTACGGATGACGAAAGACGAAAAATACAATTCGAGTTAGATGAAAATTTGGCTCAAATGAATAAAATTTCCAAAGAAATCGGACTTCTGATGAAAGAAGGCAAAAAAGAAGAAGCTGAAGCTGCAAAAGCTAAAACCGCAGAATACAAAGAAAATTCTCATACGCTAAAACAACAATTGGACGAGGTGGAACAAAAACTGCTGAACATCCTTTACCTTATTCCAAATATTCCGTACGAAACTGTGAAAGCGGGAGTTTCCGCAGAAGACAACGAAACCATTTACCAATCTCACGATGTGGAAGGTTTGGGAGAAGGTGCAATCCCACATTGGGAATTGGCGAAAAAATACAACCTTATAGATTTTGAATTGGGCGTGAAAATTGCTGGTGCAGGTTTCCCTGTTTATCTCGGAAAAGGTGCGAGATTGCAAAGAGCTTTGGTGCAATATTTCCTTGATAAAAATGTAGATGCAGGTTATACGGAAGTAAATCCTCCGCACGTTGTAAACGAAGCATCGGGCTACGGAACTGGGCAATTGCCTGATAAAGAGGGACAAATGTATTTCATTAATGAAGATAATCTTTACCTTATCCCAACTGCGGAAGTGCCTGTAACCAATATTTACAGAGATGTAATTTTGGAGGAAAAAGAACTTCCTGTGAAAAACACGGCTTACTCCCAATGTTACAGACGAGAGGCAGGAAGCTACGGGGCTCACGTTCGTGGATTGAACCGTTTGCACCAGTTCGAGAAAGTGGAAATCGTAAGAATAGAACATCCCGAAAATTCTTATACCGCATTGGAAGAAATGGTAAACCATGTGAAAAGTATTTTGGAGGATTTGGAATTGCCTTACCGTATTCTAAGATTGTGCGGTGGAGATATGGGTTTCACTTCTGCAATGACTTATGATTTTGAAGTTTGGAGTGCTGCACAAGAAAAATGGTTAGAGGTAAGTTCGGTTTCCAACTTCGAGACTTTCCAAGCTAATCGACTGAAATGCAGATACAAAGGTAGCGAAGGCAAAGCCCAATTGGTACACACACTAAATGGTTCTGCAATGGCTTTGCCAAGAATAATGGCAGCTTTATTAGAAAACAACCAAACCGAAAACGGCATAAAAATCCCTGCAAAAATCGCAGAATACGCAAGGTTTGATATGATAGATTAATCTTCATTAAAAAATAATAGAAACACCTCAGAATTTATTTTGCGGTGTTTTTTTTGTTCAACCAAAATCTAAGTTTTTGTTATAGCACAAATTTTGCTATACGTTTGTTGCCTCTTAATTTTAATATTAAAATCGAAATGAAAACTTTTATTTATTCCATATTTGTTGCAGTTGTTTTCACATTGTCGGCTTGTGGTTCATCTCAGAATTTTTTGGACTCCAAAACGGTAAATACTTTGGTGAATGATAAGGAATTTACCTTTATGGCACAAAGGGCAATCCCAACCAATTATGATGTCCTTAATGTAATGAACTCGATTCCCAATGCCCCACAAAGCCGATTGCTTAATCTGGATTATGGTTATACAATTGTTTTAAAAAAAGATGAATTAGTGGCTACTTTGCCTTATTTCGGTAGAATGTTTACACCTACAATGAACAGAGATAAAGAGGGTTACAGATTTACGAGTAAAGATTTTCTCATCCAAAAATCCGAAGGTAAAAAGGGCAGACAAATCTTGGAAATACAACCCAAAGATTTGAATCATATCCAAAAAATTGTAATGGAAATCTACCCAAACGGCAAAGCCTATGTTACGATTGCTGCGAACGACCGCCAACCGATTTCCTACGATGGCTATCTAATGACCAACGAAGCAGAAAAATAAAAACTGCCCTTGAAAAAAGGCAGTTTGTGTAAAGTTATTTTTTTATTCTAATTAAATGTATAGCCGAAAACGATATTAATCGCAGGGTAAAGGCTATTGTATTTTAAATCGAAATTACTGGCGTA
>JAUNTR010000177.1 GCA_030538575.1 Cruoricaptor ignavus
ACTAAAGGACGATTTGATAAAAAATTCTAATATTTTAAAATGCTATTATGAAAACAAAATTATTATTCTTTTTATTGCTGGGTAGTTGGATTTTGGCACAGCAACAAGTGTTCTCTTATCGTAATTTAAAATTGCAACCCAATGCTGTTTTAGAAGAAAATACGATACAGACTATTTTTTCTGAAATAGATAAAACTAAAATCCCAACAGGGATTTTAAAAGATGCAGCAGTGGAATTTGTAGATTTAGAAAAGTTTAACGGTAGTCCTACGGACAGTTCTTATACCTCTGCACGGGTAGTAAAAGAACTTTATAATACCCTTATTATGGGCAGGTTATCTGAAACAGCATATTTCCAAACAACTCCCATTGATTTTAGCTCAATATGGTATAACGCTCAAATACCTAATGTTTTGCCCATTGGTGGTGTTTTTTATAAATATGCGAGATATTCTGATGATAATTTGAATACTTTTAGTGATAGTAGTTTTCAAAGTACAAATGCAGTTAAGGAATCATCCTCCCTCAGACTACGAGCTACGGATAATAAGGTTTTAGACAAATATGTAAATGGGGAATGGCAAAATCCTTATGTTACAGATTGGGCATTAGCAATGGCTCCTTCTCATAATACTTTCAATAAACTGAAGTTCCAAATTGTCTTGCCAAAAGAAATTTTTCTATCAAATAACGAAAGTATAATAAAAAATGTGGAACTAAGGTTGTCAGATAATCAGAATTACATTTCACTGCCAAAAGATAAACTTCTTGATGTTGTTTATCCATCGGAAGGTGAGTACCGCTGGACATTTCGTGTAACCTTAAATACTGGGGAGGTGCTATACAGTCATAGTAAGCTAAAGATAGAGAACACTTTGTCATCTGCCTCTGAAAACTTTTCTGCAAGAAATTCTATTCCTCGTGAATCTTACACATATAAATACGAAATAGACTCTTATTCTGTTGAGGGCGGGTTTAGTTGGGCTTCCATATTTAAGAGAAATAAGGCGACCCTATATGTGCGTTTAGCAAATGGGCGAACTAATATTACAAAACCGTTTATTGTAGCAGAAGGATTTGATACCGGACATATTACTGCACCCAATAGAGAAGGAGGAGATAATAATATCAATAGTTTCTTGATAACTATAAATAATTGGAGAGTTAGAGAATTAGAAAACGTTCTATTAAACACTTACGATATTATTTATGTGGATTGGGGAAAAGGTACAGATTATATCCAAAACAATGCGGAGCTTTTAAAAAAAGCCATACGCTGGGTTAATCAAAATAAAGTAGGCTCAGAAAAAAATGTAGTAATGGGACAAAGTATGGGTGGACTTGTTGCAAGATATGCTCTAAAAGATATGGAAGACAAAGGAGAAGACCACGATACCAAATTGTATATTTCCCATGACTCCCCACATCTCGGTGCAAATACACCTATAGGAATGCAATATATGTCAAGACATATATCTAATACTTATCTTCGTACACCAATTGCAGGAGCTTTAGAATTTATTGTACCTATTTTTAATAATGGCATTTCGCCTAATGATATTATGACCTTGTCGGATACTCCTGCATCTCGGCAAATGCTCATTAATTATGTAGGTAAAAGTTATAATATAGATAATTCTGCACATAGTAATTGGCAAACAGCCCTAAAAGAAAAAGGCTTCCCAACAAAAACAAGAAATGTAGCAATATCCAATGGCAATGAGTGTGGTACAGATCAAAATTTAGCAGATTTGGTGATTTTTCAAAAAGAAATGAAAAACTATATGTTTTCAGATGTAATAGGAGTATTGATTGGATTGGCGGCTGGCAGACCTGATATGTCTGTATTAGCAGTATTACCAGGTAAATCCTCTTATGTTTTTGATATTAAGGCAAGACCAATGCTTACATTGAACGATAATAGAGAAATATACTATGGCAGAATTACTTATAAAAAAAGAATTTTATGGGCAATTCCTGCTCAAGTAAGTATGCTGAAAGGGAATATGAAGCAACCGCAAGGCGTACTTCCTATTGATAAATACGGTGGAGGAGCTTTTAGATTAAATGAAAATAATCTCCCAAAATTTTTTCAAAATGCGGTAGTTTCAGATTTCTCTTTTATCCCAACACCGAGTGCAATCGCTTATAAGAACGGTATGCAAACTCTTACGGAAGCCGATTATCAAAAAACTTATTCTCCTACAACTGATGCTCCTTATGTTCCGTTTCATAATTTTGTTACAGAAACCGCAGATGGTAATAGAAGTCACATTTCATTTAGTCCAAGAAATGGAGAGTTTATTATTAATCAACTTTCCAATGATGCCGTAAAGCAAAATAAAATACTTTCCACAACCAATCTATGTGGAAGCAAAATAAAAATAGGTGGTAGTGATAGGTTGTGCGAAAATACAACCGCTACATATACTACAGGATTTGCATCTTATATCAACTGGCAAATAACAGAAGGTGCGGATTTGGTTAATGTAACAAGTCCAACTAATCAACCCCAAATTACATTTACAACGAAAAGTAATGCAAGCGGTTATTTAACATTACGAGTAATATTGTGGGAAGGTTCCGCTACCAATACCTCTACCAAGCGTATTTGGATAGGTGCACCAAAGTTGTCTTACGACCCTACTTGCTCCTATGGTGGGGAGAATGAAGGTACAGATTGTTATATCATTTGTCGAGATATGTTTCTTCATAATGCAGCAGGAAGTTTTACAGCTTATGCGGAAAATTTGGCAGGGGTATCTGATTGGGAATGGGAAAAAACAAAAGGAGATTTCAGCTTAGATGCTATTGGAAACCATGCGTTTATTCAACCTAATCAATCTGGAAATATCTCCTTTCGGGTAAGAGCTAAAAACAATTGTGGTTGGTCGCCGTGGTTGTCATATGTAGTTTCTGTACAAAACTGTGCAGCCAGTCCTTGGCAATCATTCCAAATCTCCCCAAATCCAACCTCAGGCATCCTCAACATTATTACCAAAACTAATGAAACGGCAAATAGAAATTCTACTATCAAAACCTCCAATTCGGTGAAGCCTGTTTTGGTGGAAGTTTATGATAATCTCGGGAATTTAAAAATTCAGAAAACGCTTAAAGCAAACGAAAGTTCCATCAATATACAACATCTGCCAACAGGAACATATATGGTTAAAATCACAAAGGAAAACAATACAGAAACCCACCAAGTGATAAAAAAATAAATTATATAATCCATAATTTCACGAGTAGCGGTAATTCATATCGCTACTTTTTGTATTGTAAGGTAGATGTGTGGAAAATGTAAATAATTGTTAATCAGATTTTTAATTTTGTTGTATTTTTATAAAAATGGAATTCCTTACAATTTAAAATATCGAAAAAAATAAATTTAAAAATTAAGAAAACTTTTCGTGTGTTCAACCAACCATAAAGTTAAAAAAATCCCGATTTATTCGGGATTTTTTTATTAATCTAAAAAAGTATTGATTTTTTTTAATTGTTCTAATTTCCTCTGAACAACTTCTTTAGGAGAATTGCTCTGAAAAGGATGGGTTAGATACTTTTCTCTTGCTGTCAAAAAACCTTTTCTTGTTCTTAGGTTTACATTTAGGGGTTCATTCATTTTGGTTATTTCAACGCTTTTTGTTTCAACACTTGTAGCGTGGATTTCTATAGTTTTATTTTCGTTATATAATTCTATAATTAATCCAGGAAGCCCTTTGAATTTGAAAGGTCCTTCGCTAAAAGGAATTTCAGTAGTGTACCAAGCGTAAAAGGTAACTCCCTCAATATTGGTTGTAGCGAGGTGAGTGCTGAACCCTTCTATCTTTTTGGTTTCCGGAAGCAATTTCCATTTGATTTCATCTGCTTCGTAGGAATAATTATACTTCCCCAAAGGAGAAGTTATAGTAGTCGTTTGGTTTTCTCTCCAAGCATTATGCCGTATCTTAGGAATCGGAACGTAATTGTTTGCTATATCTTGCACATTAGTAAAAGTCTGTGTTTGCTTATTTATAAGCTCATAGGTTTTTACCATATCTGGATTGAAATAATAAGATTGATTTTTGTTGCAGAGTAAAATCATTTCAGCTTTTAGGTGGTTTTCTCTGTCTAAAGAATCTGGTATAAGTTTAAAATGATATTTAACCTCAATATCCGAAAAATTTTTATTTTGACCTTGTATGAAAATGGCAGAGCATAAAGCCAAAACAAAAATAATAAGTGATTTTTTCATTGATTTTTAGTAATTGAAATTAGCCTTTGTTTTAAAGAGATTATAATTTTATAATATTCAAATGTATATAATATTTCTAAAATTAGAAATGTTTTGTTGAAATATTTGATTAATAATTACGATAAATTTTATTTAAAAAGGCAAGAATGATGTTTTTTTAACATCGTTCAAAGGTTGATTTCTATTAAGAAATTATTGATTTTAACTTACCTATATTCAACTTTGAATCCCGATTTATTCGGGATTTTTTTTTATTTTCGTACCAAAATCTTTTAAAATATATGAGCTTCTTCGAAGAACAATCTCCGGAAATGGACAGATATTTGGAAACGCATGCTTCCCAAGAACCCGAAATTTTGCGAAAATTAAGGCGGGAAACTTACAACAAAACCACGCAACCGCATATGATTTCGGGTTATCAGCAAGGGCGATTTTTGTCCA
>JAUNTR010000178.1 GCA_030538575.1 Cruoricaptor ignavus
CCTTCCATAAAAGATATTGCAAAATTAGCCGGAGTTTCCGTTGCTACGGTATCTTATGTTCTGAACCGAAAAGAAAATCACAGAATACGAAAAGAGACGCAAGATAAAATTTTTGAGATTGCTAAATCGATTAACTATCAACCTAACAAAGTTGCTAAAAGTCTTAAAACTAACGAAACCAAACTGTTAGGATTATTAATAGCCGATATTTCCAATGAATTTTATTCTAATATTACAAGAAGTATCGAGAATTATGCTTTGGAATTGGGTTACAATATTATCATAGGAAGCTCGGACGAAAATCCGCGAAAATTTGAAAATATTTTATCCTTATTCTCTCAGCAACAGGTAGATGGCGTAATTGTAGCACCCGTAAACGGCTCGGAAGTTATTCTGCAAAAAGTGTCAAAAGAAGGTTTGCCTTTGGTTACGATAGACCGATATTTAAGCAATGTGAGAATACCAGGCGTGATGATTAATAATAAAGATATTTCTGAAGAAGTAACTTTGTTTTTGGCAAAAAAAGATTTTGATAAAATCATTTATATAGGTTACGATACTACTTTGCCGCATTTGTTGGATAGACAATTGGGTTTTGAAAGTGGAATACAAAAATCGGAGAAAAATATATTGGTGGAAAAGGTTCTTGTGGGTCTTGATAATATAAAAGAAGAGATACACAGTGGTTTATACAATACTCTGGGAACAACACCAGAAAAAACAGCATTATATTTTTCCAGTAACAAATTGGCGGTTGCTGGTTTGTCTTTTCTTGCAAAACATAAGATAAAAGTACCTGATGAAGTTTCGGTAATTGCATTTGATGAAACGGAAGCCTACACGTTGTTTCCTACGGAAATAAGCTATGTGAAACAACCTTTGGAAGAAATGGCAGAGGAAGCTGTAATGCTACTTCACGAGCAAATAAAGAAACGCAGTACGGTGAATAAACAAATTACCTTGATGCCGAAATTGGTATTAAGGGAATCTATAATTTAATTTTTTTTATTTAACAACTTAAACGTTTAAACTATGTCGAATATATCAAATCCTTATGTGGTGTGTTTCGGAGAAATTCTTTGGGATATTTTCCCTGATGCATCCAGAGCTGGTGGTGCACCTTTTAATGTAGCTTACAATATTTACAAAATGGGTACCGATGTGAAAATGCTTACCAAAATTGGGAATGATGATTTGGGAAACCAATTATTGCAACAGGTAGAAAGTTGGGGAATAACCACCGAACTGATACAGAAAGATACCGAAAAACCAACAGGAACTGTAATTGCAAAATTCGATGAAAATGGTGAAGCCATCTACGATATTGTGCGAGATGTAGCTTGGGATTTTATCCGTGAATTGCCCGAACACAAAGAAGTGATAGAAAATGCAGATGCCTTTGTTTTTGGGAGTTTAGTGGCGAGAGATACGGTTTCCAAGGAAACACTGTTGGCACTTTTGGATAATACGAAATTCCGTGTTTTCGATGTTAATTTTCGTCCGCCGTTTATCGATTTTGAATTGATAAAAACATTGCTCCATAAAACCGATTTGGTTAAAATGAACAAAGCGGAACTTCGGAAAATTATTGATTTCTTGGGAGAAGAATATGTAGATGAGGAAACCGCAGTGCAGCACATCCAAAAAACCTTCAACATTCCCGAAGTGGTTCTTACGAAAGGGAGCAAAGGGGCAAGATATTTTTGGGGTGATGAAAATATTACTTTCGAGGCAATTCCGATAGAAATTGCTGATACTGTGGGGAGTGGCGACTCTTTTCTTGCTGGTTTTTTACATAAAAGAATACAAGGCAAATCTCCACAAGAAATAATGAAACAAGCAGTGTCTTTGGGAGCATTCATCACTTCAAAAGAAGGTGCTTGCCCAGATTATACGTATAATCAATTTCGGGATTTTCGGGATTCTAACACGGGAAACATTAATCAAGTAAAACTTTAAAAAATTAAAAAAATGGATAAGGCAAAATTTACCGAGAAAAAATACATCATCGTATTATCGTTTGTTATTTCCCTATTTTTCTTTTGGGCAATTGCCCTAACAATGGGAGATGTACTGAATAAGCATTTCCAAAATGTACTGAATGTTTCCAAAGCCGAATCAGGTCTTGTGCAACTTTCCATCTTTGGAGCGTATGCTATAATGGGGATTCCCGCAGGTTTGTTTATGAAAAAATATGGTTACAAACGAGGCGTTATTTTAGGATTGTTTTTATTTGGGGCAGGGGCGTTGTTGTTTATTCCCGCAGCGAATAATGCTTCTTTCGCATTTTTCAGATTTGCATTGTTTGTTCTCGCTTTGGGTATGGCGACTTTGGAAACCGTAGCTCACCCTTTTGTGGCAGCTTTGGGAGATGAGAAAACCAGTGACCAAAGGGTGAATTTTGCACAGTCTTTCAATGGTTTGGGAGCGATTATCGGGCCGCTTTTGGGTGGGGTTTTCATCTTTGGTGGAGCAGAAGTTGCAAGCAATAATTTGGATTCCGTGAAGAATCTTTATACTTGGATTGGGATTATTATCCTTGCGATTATGTGTTTGTTCAGTTTTGTAAAAGTCCCAGAACTGAAAGACCCACACGCTGGCGAAGTTGCCGAAGATGACAATGAAGATCCGTCTAAAAACTATTATAATCCCAATGCACCGCTTTGGAAACAAAGACACTTTGTATTTGCCGTTATCGCACAATTTTTTAATATTGCGGCACAAGGCGGAACTTGGGCGTTTTTCATCAATTACGGTGTGGAAAAAATGCATCTTCCCGAAGGGCAAGCCGCTTACTATTTCTCGCTGAGTATGGCAATGATGATGATTGGTAGATTTATCGGTACATTTTTGATGAAATATATTGCACCCAACAAACTTTTGGCGATTTCCACAGCGTGTAATATTGTACTTTGCTTAATCATTTCACAGAGTTTTGGTTGGGTATCTTTCATCAGTTTAATTATGCTAAATTTCTTCCTAAGCATTATGTATCCTACTATTTTTAGTCTTGGATTGAAAAAGTTGGGTAGCAAAACACAACAAGCCTCATCATTCCTTGTAATGGCGATGTTTGGTGGAGCAATCTTCCCACCAATAATGGGGAAAATCGCAGAAACAGATATTGCATATTCTTTCTTATTACCAATTATTTGTTATGTTGTAATTATCGCATTTGCTGTGAAATATTATCAACCAAAGACCATAAAATAATCAAATGATGACAAAACAATTTATTGCTTTATTTCTGTTGATGAGTTTCAGTATGTTGTATTCTCAAGCCCAAATAAGGGTAACGAATAAAAATATAGCTTTGGGAACAACAGGTCGTATTGGTGCAGGATTTTCACCTAACGGAGATGGTAATACAGGGCAAGCTCTCAATCTAAATAATCAAGGTTCTTTGGGCGGAAGACTTGCACAAGGTGATTATGTGGAGTTTTTGCCATCCGTAAGGTTTACGCCTGTCGTTGGAAAAGATAGTACGGAGATTGAAATGCAGGCAAGGTTAAATTTCTATTCAGGTGGAACGTTTTTGGGAAATGTAAATACTCAATCCAATCGAGGAATGGTTATCGGTTTGCCTGAAGCCTTTATAGAAGCCCGAAATATTATGGGTAGCGATTGGAGTGTTTGGGCAGGTTCTCGTTGGCATAGGTTTGATGACGTGCATATTGCAGACCTCTTTTATTTCGATGATCATTCTGCAACGGGTTGGGGTGCAAAATATAAAAATACAGAATTTTCTATGTATTTCCCTGCGGTTATAGATACTGCGGCTACCAATATTACACCATATTCTTATACCAATATCATTAGTGGAATAGAAAATTTGGTTTATCGACAAAGGGAAGTTTTTGTTTTGGAACAAGAATTTGATTTAAAGAAAAAACACAGACTGAAATTCCTTGCAGAGTTTCATAACCTAAGTAAATCGGGAGAAAACTCGGTGGAGAATTATCCGTCCGACAAAGGTTGGGTTTTTGGTGCGAAACTAAACTCTAATCTGAAAACAACATTGCCTGGCTCTTTCAACCAAATTTCGGTAAGATACGGAACGGGAATTGCCAATGGTGGAGAAGGAGGAAATACCCAAACTTGGCGTACTTTCGGAGCTCCCGATGCCGAAACCAATACTTATAAAGGAGCGTATTCCTTCACTTTGGTAGAGCATCTGCTTTGGAATATGAGTGATAAATGGTCCTTTAATCCATACCTTATTTACACTAAAAGTAAAGGAGGAAACAGTAGTAATGACAAGGCTTTGGACTACTACGGCAGAGAGATTTTTAATAAAAAAGAAGAACTAAATATCGGGATTAGAAACACGTATTATTTCAACAATTGGTTTCATATCCTTTCCGAAATCCACTTTGCAAGTCGTAAAGACGGTACACAAGATGCAGCAACAATGTGGAAATTTGCTCTTGCACCAACCATTGTTCCGACCGCAGAAAGAAGCGTTTGGGCAAGACCGCACATTCGTCTTATCGCAGAAGTAGCACGCTATAACGACCAAGCAATGAATACTTTGTACTCCGCTTTCTTGCAACAATCTGGGGCGAAAAGAATAGGAACTTATCTCGGCGTAAGAGCAGAATGGTGGATTTTTTAGGTTAAGTAATAATTA
>JAUNTR010000179.1 GCA_030538575.1 Cruoricaptor ignavus
TACAGATATTATACTGATGTTACCATCTACTTCCAACACGGCAAGTCTTACTTCTTCCAAATGTTCCAAACCGTGTTCTCGGATGGTTTCCTCCAATTCATCTATGGAAATTTCTTCGGATTTCATTTTACTTAAATCAATGATACCATCTTTTACCAAGATAACAGGCTCTGATTGGACTAACTTTTTTATGGTCGGATTTTTAAAAATAACTTTCTTTAATAAAAAATTAGCAACAAATAAAACCAATGCAGCTACCAAACCACCTTGCAAAGAAGTATCAGAACCAACCATTGCATTTTGTACCGCATTGGATATTAGCAATAATAAAATTACATCTCCTGCATTGAGCTGCGAAAGTTGATTTTTCCCGAATAATCTAATGGCAAAAACCATAAAAATATAAACTGCAAGCGAGCGTAAAATAACATCCAAATAGACATCCATATCATTATTTTTTTAAGCAAAAACAATTACATTTCCTTTTTTAGGAATTGTCCTGTTAGGGATTTTTTATTTTTAATAATTTCTTCGGGTGTTCCTTCTGCTACGATTTTCCCACCGTGTTTTCCGCCTTCGGGACCAACATCTATAATATGGTCTGCCAGTTTTATTACATCCATATTATGTTCAATAATAATGAAAGAATTTCCTAAATCTACCAATTGTTTCACAGCATCCATCAACACACGAACGTCCTCAAAATGCAGTCCCGTTGTTGGTTCATCTAAAATATAAAGCGTGTTTCCTGTTTGTTTTTTAGAAAGTTCTGTTGCCAATTTTATACGTTGGGCTTCTCCTCCACTCAGCGTTGTAGATTGTTGCCCGAGCGTAATATATCCCAAACCAACATCGTGCAAGGTTTTCACTTTATTATAAATTTTAGGAATCGGAGCGAAGAAATCCACCGCTTCATCAATCGTCATATCCAACACATCGGAAATGGATTTACCTTTGTACCGAACCTCCAAAGTTTCCCGATTAAAGCGTTTGCCATTACACGTTTCGCAATGCACATAAACATCGGGTAAGAAATTCATTTCTATCACTTTAAGACCTCCGCCTTGGCAAGTTTCGCATCGGCCACCTTTTACATTAAAGGAAAATCTACCTGCCTTATATCCTCTGATTTTGGACTCGGGCAATTCGGCAAAAAGATTACGAATATCGGTAAACATCCCCGTATAAGTTGCAGGATTGGAGCGTGGCGTTCGCCCAATTGGGGTTTGATCCACATCTACAATTTTATCAATATTTTCTAAACCTTCGATTTTTTTGTAAGGCAAAGGTTCTTGCACGGCTCTGTAAAAATGTCGGTTGAGAATTGGGTACAGCGTTCCATTAATTAATGATGATTTTCCGCTACCCGAAACGCCCGTTACAACAACCAATTTCCCGAGTGGAATTTCCAAATTCACATTCTTCAAATTATTACCACTCGCCCCTTTCAGCAGAATACTTTTGCCATTGCCTTCTCGTCTGGTTTCAGGGATTTCTATGGCTCTTTTCCCTGTGATATAATCGGCGGTTATCGTATCGGCATTCAGCAAATCTTTTGGTTTTCCTTGCCAAAGAATTTTCCCGCCATATTTTCCTGCTCTTGGTCCAATATCCAAAACCTCATCGGCTTCCAAAATCATATCTTTATCGTGTTCTACCACGAGAACGGAATTGCCAATATCTCTAAGGTTTTTAAGGGAATTAATGAGTCTTTCGTTATCTCTTTGGTGAAGCCCGATACTCGGTTCATCCAAAATATAGAGGACATTCACAAGTTGTGAACCGATTTGCGTTGCCAAACGAATACGCTGACTTTCCCCACCTGAAAGCGTTTTGGAACTTCTGTTCAAACTTAAGTAATCTAAACCGACATCTAACAAAAACTGCAATCTGGTTTCTATTTCTTTTAAGATTTCGTGGGCGATAATTTTATTTTTTTCGGAGAAAGTCTCCTTCACTTCACTTAACCAAATTTTCAAATCGGCTAATGATAAAGCATTGATTTCTGCAATATTTTTCCCATCGATTTTAAAACTAAGACTTTCGGGTTGCAATCTTGTTCCGTTACAACTTGGGCAGATTTCTTCAACTGTAAAATCCCGTTCTATTTGGGTTGCTCCGTAGTGTTCTTTATCGGATATAACTTGCTCTAAATAAGGAATTAATCCTTCAAAATTAATTTTTATTTTCTTGCTAATTCCTGCATGTTTCAGTTCTTTGGTAACTTCTTTTTTTGTACCGTTGTAGATGAAATCCAAAGCCTCCTTATCTATCTCCGCAAAAGGCGTTGATAAATCTTGATTATAAAGTTCTAAAATGCTTTTAATTTGCGTAAGAACCCATTTGTTAGACTTATACGTTTCCAACGGAAGCAAAGCCCCTTGGCTGATGGATAATTTTGGGTTTTCTACGAAATAATCAATATTTATTCTCTTTACCATTCCCAAGCCTCGACAATTTGGGCAACTGCCTTTCGGAGAATTGAAAGAAAACGTATTTGGTTCAGGCAAAGCCAAAGATTGTCCCGTATCGTTATCCATCAGGTTTTTAGAATAATATTCCACTTCATTTTCTCCCAACTTTTGTATTCCGATAATACCTTCTCCCATTTCCATTGCGGTTTTCAGGGATTTTTCCATTCGGTTTTCTGTGGCATTTTCTCCGATAATCCATCGGTCGATTACAATATCTATATCGTGGGTTTTGTATCGGTCGAGTTTCAAATCATATTCTATATCCTGCAAATCGCCATCTATCCTTGCTTGCCCATAGCCTTTTTTTGCCATCTGTACAAACAACTCGTGATAATGCCCTTTTCTGGAACGCACGACAGGAGCAAGCAACATTATTTTCTCGTTATGATAATTTTTTTTAATGGTTTCTAAAATTTGCTCTTCGGTATAACTAACGAGTTTATTGCCCGAAACCATAGAATAAGCATCGGAAACCCGAGCAAACAAAAGCCTAAGAAAATCGTAAAGTTCTGTAATTGTGCCAACTGTGGAGCGTGGATTTTTGTTGGTCGTTTTTTGTTCGATAGCAATAACGGGAGAAAGCCCCTCGATTTTATCGACATCGGGACGCTCTAAACCACCAAGAAATTGCCTTGCATAAGCCGAAAATGTTTCTATATAACGGCGTTGCCCTTCGGCAAAAATAGTATCGAAAGCCAAAGACGATTTGCCCGAACCCGAAAGCCCTGTAATAACGACCAATTCGTTTCTTGGGATGTTTACATCTATATTTTTCAGATTATGTTCCCGAGCTCCGTAAACTTCTATATATTCTTTTCCGACTTCTTTGGGTTGTCGGTTTTTAGCTTTTTGCATTATTTTTATTTTAAATTAACTCGCTTGAAATTATCTTTTAAATTCAAGGTTGTTATTTTTTTAACATCTTGCAAAAATACGGAAATTTTGTGTATTTGTTCATCTATATTATAATCAGAAATGTAGCATAGAAAAACCTCTAAACAAAACATTTAGAGGTTCTTTAATTAAGTTATTTTAAAACTCAAAAAAAATAATTCCTATTCCGATTTTGAGTTTTCGGCTTCTGTGATTTTAAATTTCTTAGATATAATCATAATCACCAATCCTGCAATAATAAACGGGAGAGAAAGCACTTGCCCTGTGTTTAATCCTGCAAATTGTATAAATTCGTCGCCTTGCGGTTCTTTGAAAAATTCTACAAAAAATCTTATCGACCAAAGGATGATGAAAAACAAACCAAATAACCAACCTTGCTGGTATTTTTTATTGGTATATCGATATAATATCCAAAGTAAAATGAACAACAAAAGATAACCAAAAGCCTCGAAAAGTTGCGTAGGATAACGTGGAATGGTAAGTCCGTATTCATCGCTCATTTGTGGAAATAATATGGCAAAAGGCGAATCTGCGGAAACTGGTTTCCCGATAATCTCGGAGTTGAAAAAGTTTCCCATTCGTATAAAAACGCCCGCCAAAGCAACCACAATCCCCAAACGGTCGTAAACCCAAAGAGGATTTTTCTTAATAATTTTGAGAGAATAATAAAGTGTTGTACCTATAAGTGCAATGCTTGCTCCGTGGCTCGCAAGTCCCGAAAATCCTGTGAATTTGAATTCAGGTTTGGTTTGTATCGGTAAAAATACCGACCAAAAATCTTGCTTGAAAAGTTCGGGCTGATAGAAAATAACGTGTCCCAATCTCGCTCCTAAAATTGTACCAACCAATGTCCAAGTAAAAAGCGGTTCCAAATATTTGGCATTCACACCATCTATCTTGAAGATATGTGCCATAATGATATATCCCAATCCAAACGCCAAAACGAACATCAGGCTATAAAAATGCAACATAAACGAACCTATTTTTATTCCCTTAGCTGGATTCCAGATTTTGAATTTGGTGTCTAATTTTACGCTGTCTCCTGTTTTTATAATATTTTCAGGAGTTGCAGATTTGTATAAATATTGAAAATCATCGGATGATAAATGACTTTGAACAGAAATCGGCTGGAAGTTTTTATCTAAAAATTCGTAGCCATTTGCTGTAAACCCTTGGAAAAAAGGCGTACCGATATAACTATTAACATATTCATTAAGGAAAACCAAAACGT